>CABTZP010000006.1 GCA_902489375.1 uncultured Tissierellia bacterium
CTGCGGCTGCGGCGGCGGGGCAAACATGAAAAGTTTGCTGAAAAAATGTCCGCAGGGCGTCGTCAAGGGCATCGACTATTCGCCCGTCAGCGTGGAGAAGGCTCGAAGCCTAAACCGAGCCGCAATTCAGGATGGGCGCTGCGTGGTGTGGCAGGGTAGCGTGGAGCGTATCCTTTTCGCAAAGGACTGGTTCGATGCGGTCACGGCCTTTGAGACTGTCTATTTCTGGTCTGACCTGCCGCAGTGCTTCCGGGAGGTTTACCGGGTATTGAAGCCTGGCGGGACCTTTCTCATCTGCAATGAGAGTAACGGCGACACAGACAAGGATGAGAAGTGGACGGAGATCATCGGCGGCATGACCATCTATAAGGATATTGAGTTAAAGGCGTATTTGGAGCAGGCAGGCTTTCACGATATTCAAATTCATAAAAAGAAAAGCTGGCTGTGTGTCACGGCACGGAAATGAGGAGATCAAGCATGAGCATTTTCATCCATCCTCTGGTTCTATTCTACCCGGTGGATTTTGCGTCGATGGAACTGCTTCACGCAAGGCTGGTGCGAACGACCACCTGCGCGAATGGATGTAAGTGCGACTACACCATCTGCGGCGATCATGCCCATACCTAAAGGAGCATCCCGAATACCGGGACGAAAACGGATACAGGAGGAATAAGTAATGCTTTTACAGGTAATTCTGGAAGGTCTTGGGCTGGGGGCTCTACTGGTTCTGATCTGCGCTGTAGGTATCCGAAAGGGGGCGGTGAGCATGGCGGTCATTGCAGCGGTACTGGCGGGAATAATGATGCTTTTTATGGAAAGCTGAGATGGAGGCAGGACAAGGACAATGAAGGAAACCTATCTTTCCCGTGATTTTCGGGAGACTGCGGCACAGTGCTTTCCTGCGCAGGCCAAGGAGCTCAACGCCGCTTTCGATGCCCGTCTGAATGGATTGTTGGCAGAAAATGTGGATGCAAGCAAAGAAAAGCTGTACCACCTCACTAGGCAGATCCTGCCGGGCATCGCGGCATACGAGACGCTCCAGACGGTCATGTCTAAGGAGGAGGCACTGCAAACCGTTCATGGATATTTAGAGCGACTGGCGAGAACGAGCCACAAACAGCTTGTTGCCCTGCTGCGTTTTCCAGGGCTGTACAGGCTCGTCCCCGGCGTTTTCGTCAAATCCACGCGAAGAGTTTTCGGCCCTGCGGCAGGCTTTGCCCCAAAAGAGCTGCAGACTGGCAACGGAGTATGGCGTGTGGACATGATGAAATGCCCGTATCACGACACCTGCTTAGAATACGGCTGCCCGGAACTGTGCCGCTGCTTTTGCGACAGCGATGACGTCAGCTATGCTGGTCTGCATCCGAAGCTCGTCTGGCATCGAACAAAAACGCTGGGGCGTGGCGACGACCGCTGCGATTTTTGCATGAGGATCATAGAATAGAGGCACAGGAATGGAGAAATAAGAAAAGAAAGGTCAGGTCTATATTTTAAGGAGATTAAACATGAAAGCGGATTATAAAAGCTGGGTACCTAAAGGCATGCTGATTACAATGGCTGTAATAAGCGTACTGTTATTGTTATTTTCTATCGGATTTTCTTTCTTGCTTGACGGCATATTGGGCATTGCGCTTACCAAGATTACCTTCGCAGCATTCCTCATATTTGGTGCAATTTCGATAAAGTTATTCCGTATGCATAGGGCATTTTCCTATGATGGAAAGAGAAAACTTTCTAAGCGGATTATTGAAGGAACAGCTTCGTATGTAATTCTTCCTAAAGGAGGAGTGGGGCTTGACGTTGGATGCGGAAGCGGTGCGCTGACGATAGCTTGTGCCAAACGCAATCCGCAGGGAAAAATGACAGGACTGGATCGCTGTGGAAAAGAATACGCTTCTTTTAGCAATTTACTTTGCGTTCAGAATGCTAAAGCTGAAGGAATCAATAATATTGTTTTTCAGAAAGGTGATGCGAACAAGCTGCCTTTTGCTGATAAATCGTTTGATGCAGTTGTAAGCAATTATGTGTATCACAACATTCCCAGAAAAAACAAGCAGGAACTGTTGCTTGAAACTCTTCGCGTATTAAAAAAAGGCGGCACCTTTGCGATTCATGATTTGATGAGCAAAAAACGCTATGGTGATATGGATGCGTTTTGCCGAAAACTTAGAGAAATGGGTTATGAAAAGGTTGAACTTCTTGATACTGCAGATGGAAGCTTTATGAGTCCGAAAGAAGCAAGAGCCTATATGCTTACAGGGTCCAAGCTGCTTTTTTGGGAAAAAATAAGAGCTTGCGTGGTGGAAATTGTGGCCTTGAAGAACAAAGAAAAGTACGAGGGATAAAACATGAAGTATCACAGTTTTTATTTCTATCTATTTAAACATCCCATGAAAAAAGTTTTGCAAGAAAAATATGGACAGGAAGTCTTCAGCATGGCGTTCTGCACAGAAAAGGTACGTTAGCAAACGGAGCAGATTGTTGCGATTATTTTATCACAGGTGATAGAGAATAAATTTGAATTGATTTGGCAAATCGCGATTAACAGATTACTTAATGGAGTGAAATAAAGTGAGTTTAACTTATAAAATTGCATCAGGAATAGTAAGACTTTTAGGAGTCAAAAAAATATTTTTAAAGAACAAAGAAGAAATGCTTGAGTATGCAAAGGAAGAAAATGCAAAAGAAGTATTCGATTTAAATAAGGCAATGAAGAGGGCAAAGAGAAAAAAATATTATCTCTACGACAGAGATGTTATGGGATACAGACTTCTTTCTTATCAAAAAAATGAAAATTCTGCCGATGGTGCGGTTTTTTATCTTTTTGGAGGGGGAATGATCACTCAGCCAAATCAGTTGGATTTTCCCTTGGCAGAAAGAATAATGGAAAAGACAGGAAAAGATGTTTGGTTTTTATTTTATCCTTTATGCTCTGCGGACGAAAATGTGAGTAAAACTTATGAAGTATCTTTTGAAACGTACAAGATGATGACGAATAAATATAATCCTGAAAACATCAGAGTGCTTGGATTTTCATCAGGGGCTTGTCTATCCATTGGAATTTTTTTACACAATAATGCTTTAGGAAGACCTCTTAAAATGCCTGGTAAAATTATTTCAGTTTCTCCGGGAGGAATTCCCGATGTAAATCTTGGCGAAAATAAAGAAATATGGGAAAAATTAAATGAGCTTAACGATAAAGACATCATGATTGAACCTACATATATTAAAACTGCAAGAGAAATTGCAAAGGGAGATGAAGACATACCTGAATATATGTTAGACGGAACGGTGGGAGATTTTACCGACTTTCCGAAAACATATTTTTATTACGGCGAAAATGAATGCCTCTACGCCTTTGCAGGAGAGTTTAAAAAAGCAATGGAAAAATACCATGTCCCATATGAAATCATTGTAGGTAAAGAAATGTGTCACTGTTATCCTATGGCAAGATTTTTTAGAGAAGGAAGAGAGGCTCAGGATCAAATAATTGAATTATTGAAATCTTAATCTAAAGACGAAGAAGGGATTTGAAAATCCATGTTTTTAATTGATCTACTATGGTGGAGAAATACAAAGCGAATCAGGTTTTTAAAAATACCGCAAAAGGAGCTCTACCAAAATCCGAAAAAGCACATTAGCGTTTTTTTAGAGCACTGGTTCTATATTTTTTTGTCGCGGTGCTTGACGGATATCTATTGACTCTATTTTGACCAACAACCATTTTATGATTGTAAAATTTAAAATTAAGTTGTATGATCAAACCGACCAAATTGTAAAGGAGATTTATGGATTTAAATAGACGGTTTAATAAAGAAAGATTAAAAAAGTTTCAGATTTTAAATGGTGCGCAACTCAAGTATATTGCATTTCTTTCAATGCTAATAGACCATGTAAATAACGGGCTAGTTACACCGCTTTTAGATGGCAAAGGAGCGCTTCTATATATTTCAAATATATTTTCAATTCTAGGAAGGATTGCCTTTCCAATATTTATATTTTTCGTTGTGGAAGGATTTTTCAAGACCAAGAATAGGAAAAAATATCTTATTAATTTAATTTTATTTGGAATTATTGCAGAAGTTCCATTCGATATATTCACTTCAAAAGTGTTTTACAATCCAAATTGGAACAATATGATGTTCACATTAGCCCTTTGTCTAGTAACGGTTTGGATAATCGATGAGCTTAAAAGTAGGGTAAAAGATCAATTTCTTTGGTACGGAATCTCCGTTGTAGTCGTGATGGCATTCGGACTTTTGGCGATGCTACTTAGCCTTGACTACGACTACCACGCAATCATCCTTGCCTATGTTTTCTATATTTTCTACGATAGACCTATGATGAGTGCTGCAATTGGATATCTTTCTATAATCAAGGAGCTATATTCATTCTTAGGATTTGCCATGACTATAACTTACAATGGCAAGAGAGGTAAACAGTACAAATGGTTCAATTATCTCTTCTATCCAGTTCATCTTTTAATACTCGGGATTATTCGCTTTTACTTTAATCTCTAATTATGCCGCAGTTAAAACTTGCTATTTATAAAAAATTATTGCTTCATAATTTCAGCTGTATAATTGATGCTGAAGGTCTCGTCACACAGGCCAAATATCAGAAAGGGTTTTTTTCAGCCTGTATTTTTATACTTTTCCAACATGGAAATCCCATAGAAAAGGTGTCTGGCCTGAACCACTAAGGTCATGATCAAGGCCTGGGCCGAGGCATAGGGGGCAAGCAGCATACTGACGACTCCTTGGTTCGTTATTTTTCAATAATTTTAATAGAGCAGACTAGGAAATTTAAGAATGGATCTTTATCCTCAAATAAAGTCCAATACTGCGAGGCCATTCGCTTAGCAGGAACCAGGATCCTGATCAGAAAATAGGAGAAGATAAGAATGGAAGAAATGTTAAACAGCGCTGGCATTGAACTTGTCGAAGCCTACGATCATCCAAAAGAAATTGGCGCCTTGTTTTCAGAATATACTGATATGCTGATCAGAGGAAATCCTCTTTTTCAAAAATATCTTGACATGCAAAATTACGCCTATGAATTGGAGCATCTGGAAGAAAAATATGGGAGGCTCGGCGGGCGACTCTATCTGGCCTACTATAAGGGAGAAGTAGCCGGCTGCATTGGACTTCGAAAGATAGACGAGCAAAAGGGCGAACTCAAACGCCTTTATGTTAAGGACGATTTTCGGGAAAAAAAGATTGGGGCCATATTGGTGGACCGCATCATCGCAGATGCAAAAGAAATTGGTTATCATTTTCTTCTTTTAGATACTCTGCCCTTTTTAGAGCGGGCTCAGGACTTATACAAAAACAGAGGTTTTTTGATCGTAGACCGCTTTAATGATAGTCCAATCTCCAGCTCCATCTATATGCGCTTGGACCTAAAATAAGAGGGAAAGGGTAAATGGGATCGTAGGCTTTATCCAAAAGATCCAGCTGCTCGTGATCGGCCCAGGCTTTTCGCTCTTTTAAAAAACAGGTCATTGAGGACTTTCGGCAGGAAAAGGTGTACAAGTCTCTCGGATATCCTCATCCAAGTCCTTTTTTGGCATTTTCTTTAATTCATCTTTTAATAGGGCCATAGCCAGGAGGAAGGCGAGAAGGTCAGCGATTGGTTGAGCGTACATGACTCCATTTAAGCCAAAACGCTTGGGCAGAAGGATCAGCAAGGGGATTAAAAAGACGATTTGCTTGCAAAAAGAGACGATGGCCCCCTTCGCCGCCTTTCCAATAGAGGGAAAAAAGGTCGAGGAACAAATCTGCATGCCCGTTAAAAAAGTACAGAATAAAAAAATTCGCATAAACCTAACGGCATAGTCATTATATAAAGCGTCCCCGCCCTTTCCAAAAAGGGAGATGAGCTGCTGAGGAAAAAGCTCAAAGATCGCCCAGGATATAAAAGAAATGAGAATTGCGTCAGTCATAAAAAGACGAACAGTCTTTCGGACCCGGCCGTATTTTCCTGCGCCGTAGTTGTAACTGCAAATGGGCTGCGCGCCATTGATAAGGCCAATAATCAGAGCAATGAAGATGACGTTAATTTTAATCACAATGCCGGCGACGGCGATCGGGGTGTCAGCCCCATAAATAGAGGCCTCCCCATAGGTTCGAAGGACGTTATTAAGCGTGACCTGGACCAACAAGTTTGAAAACTGAAAGATAAATGAATTTGCCCCCAGTTTACAAATTTCAGCCGTTTCTTTCCATCGGGGAAGAAAGTCACGGGGAAGAAAGTGAACCGATTGAAATCTCCGAAAATACAGGACCAAAAGCCCCGCAGAAAGAATTTGGCTGATGACCGTTGCCCAAGCGGCGCCGGCAATGCCCCAGTCAAAGACAAAAATAAAGAGAGGATCAAGAAGGGTATTTAACACTGCGCCGATGATAATCGAGGCCATGGAATACTTGGGGCTGCCGTCTGCCCGGACGAGAGGATTGGTTCCAATAGAAAACAGCAAAAAGGGTATACCCAGGGAAGTAATACCGGCATAGGTCAGGGCAAAGGGAAGAATTTTTTCCGTCGCCCCAAAAAAGCGCAAAAGGGGGGCAAGGAAAAGGCGAGCTAGGATGCAGAGGAAAAGACCGTTGATAAGAAGAATGCCAGCGGCCGTTCCAGCGATTTGCCTTGCCTTTTGTTCACGTTTTCTTCCCAGCTCCAAATTAAAGCCGGATGCTGAACCCAGGCCCACCATCAGCCCGATGGCCATGCACAGGGTCGTTAAGGGAAAAGAGACGCTGGTTGCCGCATTGCCCAGGATGCCAACCCCTTGGCCGATAAAAATTTGATCAACAATATTATAGAGCGCATTGATCACATTGGCGATCATCGCGGGAATCGCTAAAGATCGCAAGAGGGGTTTTAAAGGCTCGGTACCTAAGGGATTTTCTTTTTTCATGGATTCATTTTGCATCGTTACCTGCTCCGCCTTCTTTATTCACATCTCCGTCTTATCCTACGTTTTTTTCCGGTACTGGTACTTTATTTTAAAGTCTGCGGTCCGTCAAGTTTTCCCAGCCTTTTAAACGGGATAACCTTAATGAGGGAGAAGGGAATCTTTTTTGAAAGAAAACCGGGAAATCGTTCATTTAGAAATAATTTTTATTTTTTACTTGCAAAATGAGAATCATCCGCTATAATATATTTGTAAGCGCTAGCTAACAAATAAAAAGAGATAGGCGCATACACTCCTCCTCTATTTCCACAACCGAAGAACCGCCGCGATGTCTCCCTGCCAGAGCATTGCGGTGGTTTCTTTATGGGCTGATACGGGTATAATAATCAAAAATGAAGATAAAAGCCAAGAAAGGATTCATGATGACGCGCATGGTCAAAGCGATTCGTTTTCGGCAGGCAGAGGAGGCGGACCTTCCTGCCATCGTCAGGATTTACGATAAAATTTTAGAAGATCAAGAGATGGGCAGGGCTTCAATCGGCTGGGCTCGGGGAATTTATCCGACAGAAAAAACAGCTCGAGATGCCCTCAAAAGCAATAGTCTTTATGTGGAAGAATTAGGGGGAAAGGTCTGCGGCTCTGCCATTATCAACCAATGTCAAGTCGATGTTTATAAAAAGGTTTCCTGGTCTTATCCCGCTTCAGAGGATCAGGTATTGGTTCTCCACACCCTTACCATTGACCCGGAGGAAGGGAGGAAGGGACTCGGAGAGAAATTTGTCGGCTTTTATGAGAGGTTGGCTAAGGAAAAAGCCTGTCCCTATCTTCGCCTAGACACCAATGCGATCAATAAGCGGGCGCAGGCGATGTATCAAAAATTAGGCTATCAAATTGTTGGCAGGGAACTGACCGTTTTTAACGGCATTGACGGGGTTGAGCTGTTGATGTTGGAAAAGACCTTGTATTAAGGATTTTTACGAGAAGGGACGGACCCGGAGCTTAGAGGGCCAGGTCCAGGACCTGGACTTTTTATTTCAAAAAGGAGAAAAAATGAAAAAGGCTTTGTTAATTCTCAATCCCAGTTCTGGACAGGAAAAAGCGAGGTTATACGAGGGACAGGCCCGAAAAAAGCTGGAGAGCCTCTTTGATGAGGTTGAGGTTCAATATACGAAAAAGGCGGGCGATGGAGAAATTTTTGCTCGCGCGGCGGCCCGGGCCCATTTTCATTCGGTTTTTGTGATGGGTGGAGATGGGACAGTACATGAGGGGATTAATGGGCTGGCCTCTGAAGATTACCGGCCGAAATATGGGGTTTTGCCCCTGGGAACTGTGAATGATTTAGCCAGGTCTCTGGGCTTTTCCATGAATCCTTCCCTTGCCATCCATCAGATTGACTTGAATCGGGTTCAAAAAGTGGATGTAGGAAAGGTGAATGACCGCTACTTTTCCTACGTCCTTGCGATTGGCAATATCCCGGAAGCAGTCAATGAAACCGATACGGAAGAAAAAAGAAAGTTTGGCAAAGCGGCATACATCTTTCGGGCCATCAAAGAACTCAATAAGACAGTCCCCCGAAAGTATCGGCTAATTGCTGATGGAAAAGAGGAGCTTGTCGATACCACCCTTTTTATTTTCGGCCTGCAAAATTCGATCGGCGGCCGCGAAAACTTTTTCCCTGGCGCCAGTCTGAATGACGGCCTGATTCATATGCTTTATTTTAAAGACAAAAAAATGATTGACACCTTGCGGGCTGGCGCACAAGTCCTAATCGGGGTAGAGGGATGCAGCCCCAATACCGAATATCGGACGATTCGAGAAGCCAGACTCGAAAATCTGGATGGGACGCTCTCTTCAGTCAATGTCGACGGGGATGTCTATTTTACCCTCCCCATTGATATCAGGGTTCTTCCGGCCCATCTTGAAATGTACTTTGGCCCTTTCGATGAAAATGACCGGCTCTTTTTTGATGGAGCCTTCTTCGAAAAATGGCAGCAGCAGTGGGAATAAAAAGAAGTCCCTTTTCCGCTTGTCGGAAAGGGACTTTTTGAAAGCTCTTTATTTTTCTTTCGCTTCTCTCATGGCCTGATGATCGGAAATGCGGTTGCGATTTTCATTAAAATCGTCGACAATCCCAAGAAGAACCTCCTTATCGATATCCGTTTCCAGTCCTTCACGAAGCGTTTGATCGGCGTAGTTGAAAAAATTCATGACCGGCTTTCGGGCGCTTGGGTCGGAAATCATGTAGATCATATATATGGCTTCCAGAATTTTTCGGCTGACCGTGGGATCGCCTTTTCCATAAAATAAAATTTGATTAAAGGCCATATAGATTTCTTCTTCTACAGAATAGGAATTGTAGATCACCGCGAAATGATCATTTTCCTCAAGGACCATTTGCGTGTTCTCCGTCGAAAAAAGAATGCCCAAGACCTGAGATAATTTATGAACGCAGAGAATTGCCGTATCCGGGTCATTAATACCGGGGCTGAGGGCGGTCATCGCAATTTCCACTAAGATGGTAATCCCGTGGTGATAATCCCGGCTCTCATTTTTCGACCGGTTGATCATAAATGCCCCTCCAATTTTTCCTAACAGTTCGTTTTTCTCCTTTTCATCGAGAAGAAGAGGTTTTTTTAGGGCAAGCCTTGCGACATACATTCCCTTCGGAATATATTCACCAATTTTTTTCCTCGTGTAGAGGACCCCGTCAACGTCCTTTAGCGTTTTAATAATCAGGGGAGCGTCAATGTGGAAAAGATATCCGGTATTCAAGGCGTAAATCGGGATTTCGATGGGATATTCGCCAATGATCCGGGGCTTTTTCCCCTTTCGTTTTTCGGCTTCTTCCTGGGCCAGGGTCAAGGCCCTATGATAGTAATCCTCCACGATAATGCCGCTATTTACCCCTTGAAGGACTTGAAGGACAAAAAGAACAAAGGAAATCATGGAAGCGATAGCATAAAAGATACCCAGGCTTCCGGAAATCACCAGGGTCTCCGATTTAATTTTTTGAATCATAAATAGAGAAAGGACGGTGTAAAAGAAGCCGCCAACGAACATGCCCAAAAGGCTTAGGACATTTGGCCGATCAACAAAGTCCTGGGCGATCCTTGGCGTAAAAGAACCGGCTTGTTTGTTAAGAACCGTCAAAATTGTGGTAAAAGTAAAGGTAGTGACGGTTAAAAACACACCGGAAAGGGTCGATAAAAAGTCGGAAGAGACATCAGAAGAGAGAAGAATCAGCTGGGGAAGATGGTCCTTGAGGCTTGGATATTTTAAATCGAAAATCCAGGTGATGTAGAGAAGGACGACAGAAATCAGGCAATAGCGCAAAAGCTGAATAGCGTTTCGATGGTTAATCAAATAGAGTTTGGTTTTGTTTATCATTTTTTATTCTTCTCTTTCATAACAGGTTGGCCTTTTTCAATAAACGGCTATTTTGAACGAGGGTCTTTATCAGTTTACCAGATCGGAAAGGAGAAAGAGATGTTTCATCAAGCAGAGAAGAAAAAAACAATCATTTTTGCCGCCGGTTGTTTTTGGGGTGCCCAGGAGGCCTTTCGAAGGCTAAAAGGCGTATTGGAGACAAGGGTGGGCTATGTCAACGGTCACGTCGAGGAAACCGATTATTTTTCACTTTCAGCAACGGGGCACGCGGAAGCGGTCCAGCTTTTTTATGACCCCAGCCTCATTCGCCTGGCTGAGCTGATCGACCGATTTTTCCTGATCATTGATCCCTTTGCCAAAAATCATCAGGGAAATGACTATGGCAGCCAGTATCGGACAGGAATTTACTATGCCGACGAGGAGGATCAAAGGGTCATCGCCCTTTCTATGGACCTTCACCGAGAACGCTATGGAAAGCCAATCTTTGTCGAGTTTGAAGAAGTGAAAAATTTTATTCCGGCTGAAAAATATCATCAGGATTATCTTATTAAGAATCCCGGCGGTTACTGCCACATTCGTCCCCAGGCGATTTTAGCGCCTCTTTGGCGGGAAGAGACCTTTGAAAAGCCAGATGATCAGGTCCTTAGAAAACAGCTAAGTGAGACGGCTTATCAGGTTACCCAGCATAAGGGTACGGAAGCACCCTTTTCAAGTCCTTTTACCAGCCAAAAAAAAGAGGGAATTTATGTCGATATTGTCAGCGGAGAAGCGCTTTTTTCTTCAGCTGACCAGTTCGATGCCGGATGTGGCTGGCCGTCCTTTACCCGGCCGATTACGACCGATCGGCTGACGGAACATCAAGACTTCTCCTTTGGCATGATCCGCACAGAAGTCCAATCGGATTTGGCGGGTTCTCATCTGGGCCATGTTTTTTCGGATGGGCCGAAAGATCAGGGGGGACTTCGCTACTGCATTGATGGCGCGGCTCTGCGCTTTATTCCCAAGGAAGAGATGAAAGAACAAGGCTATGAGATGTTCTTGCCTTACCTGATTGCCTGATTTCTTCCTCGTTTTCTTTTTCCCCTTTCTTTTCCAGGGTATTGATCACGCCGACAATAAATAGGATAAGGATCAGCGACCCTAAAAAAAATAAAAAGACCCTCATAATTTTTATGACCCGATCCGGGGTAAAATCGTCAATTTTCATGGTTTTCTCCTTTGATAAAGGCCAGCGCCCTACGGCAGCAAATAAAATGTTTTGCTGAGCGTTTAGGGCGGGCCTTTTTTCTCTAATCACCTTACCGACTTTTCTCATTATACTCAAAAAAAAATTGACAAAAAAATCTTGTCCCTTTACTATATTTGAGAATAATTATCAAATTAGGAGGACAGGGGTGACAAAATACGCGACGGTTCAAAGGGCGCTTCTCCTTGATTATCTCGAATCCCATCCGGACGAATTTTTTACGGCGAAGGATCTTTATGCCGCTTTGCCCGGAGACAAGATCAGTTTACCGACCCTTTATCGGACTCTTTCTGCCCTTGAAGAGCAGGGGAGAATCCGACGTTTTGCTCAGGAAAACAGTCGAAAGGCGCTTTATCAGTACGTCGACATCCCCTCTTGCAAGGAGGCTTTACACATAACCTGCCTATCCTGCGGAAAGACGGTTCATCTTTTCTCCTCTGCCTTAAAGAAAATTGAAAAAATTCTCGATCAGGAGGAATCTTTTCAGCTGGCACCAGGTCGATCAAATCTTTACGGGATTTGCTTACAATGCAGAAGAAAACATGAGAATGGAAAGAAGGATGATGAAAAAAATGAGATATAAAAGTGAAAAAATAAAGAAAAGAGTGATAGGTATCAGGCTTTTAAGCCTCTTTATGGCTCTGCTTCTTCTTACCTCCTGCGCTGGTTCAGGCCGGGAAGAAAAGAAAAAAACGGAAGAACCTCCTTCACAAAAAGCGCCTCTTCATATTGTGTCGACCATTTTTCCGGAATATGACTGGGTTCGTGTGCTTTTGGGGGACCAACAGGGGAAGGTCAAATATACAAATCTCTTTACCCGAGGGATTGATCTTCACAGTTTTCAGCCTACCGCAAAAGATATGCAGGAGATCGCGGACTGTGACCTTTTTCTTTATGTAGGGGGAGAATCCGACGCCTGGGTAGAAGATGCGCTCAAAAATCAGTCGAATCCGAATCGAAAGGTTATTTGTCTGATGACTCTTCTCTCGGACCAGCTAAAGAATGAGGAACACTTGGAAGGAATGATGGCGGAAGAGGAGGAAGAAGACGGCGCATCCAGCGATGAGCACGTTTGGCTTTCCCTTAAAAATGCCCAAAAAATCATTCCTGAAATCGCAAAAACGCTGGAGTCGCTTTCTCCTGATCAGGCGGAAATAATTCAAGACCATGAAAAAGCCTATCTGGAACAATTAAAAATCCTGGATCAGTCCTATGAAAAGATAACCAAGACAGGAAAAAGAAAGACGATTCTTTTTGGAGACCGTTTTCCCTTTTTGTACCTTACCGAAGACTATGGGCTGACGGCCTATGCCGCTTTTTCCGGCTGCTCAGCAGAAACGGAAGCCAGCTTTGAGACGGTCTCTTTTCTCTCCAAAAAAATAGACGAGAAGTGCCTTCCCATGGTTTTAACCATCGAAGGGGGAGATCAGAAATTGGCCAAAACCATTATCGAAAATACTAGGGAAAAAGATCAAACGATTGGTCAGATGAATTCCATGCAGTCCATACGAAAGGAAGATGTGGAAAAAGAAATTTCTTATCTCCAGCTAATGGAGGAAAATCTTAAAGTCTTAGATAAAGCCCTACATTGACTTTTCCCAAACTAAAAAACTGACTTTGAACCGCAAAAGGACCTCTGTCCTTCCAGGGCATAAGAAATGGCGGAAGAGATCTGATCGCGGGGGAAGGAAAAACGATGGCTCAGCTGATTTGTAAAAATGTCTCTGTGGGAAATGAAGGAAAGGTCCTTTTTTCCGGTTTAACCTTTGAAGTTCAAAAAGGAGAATATCTTTGTATCCTAGGAGAAAACGGGTCGGGGAAGACCACCTTGATGAAAACCCTTCTGGGCCTCCAGGCCCCTTTAGAAGGGGAGGTCTGTTTTTCGGATGGACTCAATCAAAAAGAAATTGCTTATCTTCCTCAGCAAACGATGGTTCAAAGAGATTTTCCCGCTTCGGTAGAAGAGATTGTTCGAACGGGGCTTTTAGGCCGGATGGGTTTATTCCCCTTTTATCGTAAAAAAGACCGGCGATTGGCCGAGATGGCCATGGAAAAAATGGGCATCCTTTCTTTGCGAGGTCAGTCTTACCGGAAGCTTTCCGGGGGTCAGCAGCAAAGGGTTCTTTTAGCCCGGGCCCTTTGTGCCACCCAAAAGCTGATTCTTCTTGATGAGCCGGTAACGGGTCTTGACCCTCAGGCCACAGAGAAACTTTACCAGCAGATTGGGCAATTAAACCAGGAAGGGATTACTGTGATCATGATCTCCCACGATCTTTCAGCGGCCATCCGCTACGCCAGCCATATCCTTTATCTGGGGGATTCTCTATTTTATGGAAGGACCGAGGATTTTCTTCATAGCAAAGAAGGCGAATGGTTTGTTGGAAGCGGACGAGAGAAAGGATCAGCAAATGCTTGAAAAAATTGTTATTTTCTTACAATATCCCTTTGTCCTCTACGCTTTGATTGTTGGCGTCCTAATTGCCTTATCTTCTTCCTTGCTGGGCCTTACTCTGGTTCTCAAGCGTTTTTCCTTTATTGGCGATGGACTGTCCCATGTGGCTTTCGGGGCCATGGCTTGCGCGACCGTGGCGGGTTTTTCGAACCCCATGCCCCTGACCCTTCTTTTCACCATTCTCTGCGCGGTTTTTCTTCTTCGAACCGGAGAGAATAGCAAAGTAAAAGGAGATGCCGCCATTGCCATGGTCTCCGTTGGCGCTCTCGCCTTCGGCTACCTGTTGCTCAATCTTTTTCCCTCTTCCTCCAACCTATCTGGCGATGTCTGTACAAGCCTTTTTGGATCGACCTCGATTTTAACCCTAAGCCCCGATCAGGTCTATTTTTGCCTGGCCCTTTCCCTCCTAGTAGTAGGGCTTTATCTCTTTTTCTACCATAAAATTTTTGCCATCACTTTTGATGAACATTTTGCTCGTGCGGTGGGCTGCCCGGTGAGGGCATATCATTTCTTTTTGGCGGTGATCGTTGCCATGATCATTGTCCTTTCCATGAGTTTGGTCGGCTCTTTATTGACTTCGGCGCTTTTGATTTTTCCAGCTCTTTCGGCCATGCGTCTTTTTCAGAACTTTCGGACAGTCACCATCGCTTCAGCAATTTTATCCGTTTTTTCCGCCTTGCTGGGAATTTTTCTTTCGATCATCGTCTCAACGCCCGTGGGCGCAACCATTGTTCTTGTAGAGCTTTTTTTCTTCCTTCTTTTCTCACTGATTGGAAGGGGAAAGAGCTAAGGACCTTTTTCTTTGCCAGTCTTCTTTGGAGATTAGATTCAAATAGCCATGTTCACAGGTTCCGTAGGTGGTCGTCATTTTAACCTTGCAATAAAAGTGAAAGCCCGCTTTTTTCTGGACTCTGGCCGACTGAAGATTCCAAATAAAATGAGAACAGCTGACAAAATCAAGCCCCCGGTCTTCGAAAAGGAAGCGGAGGACCTCCTCAACAGCTTCCGTCATATATCCTTGATTCCAGTAGGTTCGAGAAAGGACAAAGCCGATCCCCCGGCCGCGAAGGGCTTTTGCGCCGGGAAAAAGTTCTTCCTTGTAGCGCTGAATTTCAATTGATCCAATGGCTTTCTCATCCTTAACGATGGCAAAACATTGGCCTTCTTCAATAAAATCAGTTAATATTTTCTGACTTTCTTCTCGGCTTTTATGGGGAAGCCAGCCGGCCATCTGACCGACTCCGTCAGAGGACGCGTATTCATAAAAATCCTCAAGATCAGCTTGCTCCCAGGCCCTTAATAAGAGCCTTGGCGTGTGAAGGCGAATCTTTTGGATATTCATCTCAGGATTCATGGTCTTTTCCATCCTTTCTTTTTAATAATTATAGCGAATTCGATCCTTCCAACAAGAGAAGGGCGTTCAGGGCTTATAGTTCAGGGCTTATAATAGAAGAAGACGGATTTATTCGAAAGGATTTTCGATGACCATCGTGATCAGGTAAAGGAGGTTTTTTATGGCGATTATCGGTGCCTGTCTTGTCCCTCATCCTCCCCTTATCGTAGCCGAGGTAGGAAGGGGAGAGGAAAAGATCGTTCAACAGACCATTGATTCCTATCAGAAAATGGCAAAAAAAATTGCTGAAAAAAGGCCGGAAACCATCATCATTTCCAGTCCCCATTCGATTCTCTATTCGGACTACTTTCACATCTCGCCCGGAAAAAGAGCCGCGGGTTCTTTTGCTCAATTTGGAGCCGGTCAGGTAAAATTTGAGGAAACCTATGACCAGGACCTTGCTTTGGCCATTGAAAAAAGAGCAAGAGAGCTCCATTTTCCAGCTGGAACCCTGGGTGAACGAGATCCCCGGCTGGATCACGGGACGATGGTCCCCCTCTATTTCATTGAAAAAGAAATCAAAGATTTTATGGTGGTCCGCCTTGGCCTCTCCGGTCTTTCTCTGGCAGAGCACTACCGGATGGGCCGTCTGATTCAGGAGGAAGCGGAGCGGATGGGAAGACGGGTCTTTTACGTTGCCTCCGGGGATCTTTCTCACAAAATGGAAAGGTCCGGCCCCTACGGTTTTGATCCTGCCGGACCAGCATACGATCAAAAGGTCATGGATCTTTTGGGTCGGGGTGATTTTAAGGAACTTTTGGAATTTCCGGCTTCTTTTTGCGAAAAAGCGGCCGAGTGCGGCCATCGAAGCATTTGTATTATGGCAGGGGCTTTGGATAAAAAGAAGGTAAAAACGGAAGTCTTTAGCCATCAGGGATTAACCGGCGTGGGCTATGGCCTGGTATTTTATGAGCTTTTGGGAGAGGATTCCTCCTGCGATTTTTTAGACCAATGGGAAAGGCAGGAAAAAGAGAAACTAAAGAAAAAACGGGAAAATGAGGATCCTTATCTCAGATTGGCTAGAGAAACCGTGGAAACTTATGTACTCAGCGGCCGGCCTGATGTATCCTCCTTGCCCTCTCCGGACGAACTGACCAAGAATAGGGCAGGGGTTTTTGTGAGTTTGCACAAGGAGGGTGAGCTTAGGGGCTGTATCGGGACCATTGAACCAGTTCGCACCTCCCTATATGAGGAAATTATCTCAAATGCCATTTCGGCCTGTTCCCGGGACCCCCGATTTTCTCCTGTTCAGCCGGAAGAGCTGGCTTTTCTGGATTATTCTGTGGATGTGCTTGAAAAGCCGGAACCGGTTTCTTCCCTGGACCAGCTTGATGCAAAAAAATATGGCGTGATCGTCAGTCAGGGAAGTCGGAGAGGTCTTCTTTTGCCGAACTTAGATGGGGTGGATACGCCTGAAGAGCAGATCGCCATTGCCCGGAGAAAAGCCGGGATCGGGAAAGAGGAAGACGTTTCCCTGGAAAGATTTCGGGTGATCCGTCATGAGTAAAAAAGCCCTTTGTCCAGTCTGTTTTCGCCAGTGCGAGCTAGAGGATGGCCAGTTTGGCCCCTGTCTCGCCAGAGTCTGCCGGGAAGGGAAGGTTCTTGCGGATAATTATGGAAAAATCACTGCGCTAGCCCTGGATCCCATTGAAAAGAAGCCCCTCTATCATTTTTTTCCCGGTTCCAGGATTCTTTCTCTGGGCTCTTACGGGTGCAACTTATTTTGCCCTTTTTGTCAAAACTGTGAAATTTCAAGGGCTTTTGAAAAAGAGGATCAGACCCTGGTTTTTCAAAAAAAAGAAGGGGACCAGTATTTAATTCCCTTCCGCAAGCTTTCTCCTGAAGAGGCTAGGGACCTCGCTCTTTCTTTACGAGATAAGGGAAATATTGGGATTGCCTTTACGTACAATGAACCTTTAGTGGGCTATGAATATGTCCGAGATACCGCCCGGCTGGTCAAAAAAGCTGGCATGAAAACGGTTTTGGTGACTAATGGAGAAGCCAGCCAAGCGGTTCTCGATGAGCTTCTTCCCTATATTGACGCGATGAATATCGACCTAAAGGCATTTCGTGAAAGGACCTACCGAGAGATTCTGGGAGGGGACCTTAAAATGCTGATGAATTTTATCGAGCGGGCGGCGGAAGTCTGTCATGTGGAAATCACCAGCCTGATTGTTCCAGGATTAAACGATCGGCCGCAGGAAGTCAGGGAGATGGCAAAATTTATTCGGAGCCTGAGGGGGGAAAAGGGGGAGAGTATTTGCTACCATCTTTCCCGCTATTTTCCAAGATATCAGATGCTGGATCGGCCTCCGACGGATCCATCCCTGCTTTATCGGTTAAAAGAAGAAGCGGAAAAAGAACTCCAATATGTTTTTCTGGGGAACCTTTAATTCTGGCTCTCTTCCATGGCATGAACGAGCGCTTGCCGAAGGTCGTTTTTGATTTGGACCATTTTTTCTTCAGCTTCCGCCCGCTTGGCCTTGGCCTGTCTAGAAATTTCCACGGACCCGTTGATGGTATCAATTAAGTCTTTATTTGCGGCCTCCAGGGCTTCAATATCGACAAGAGATCGTTCAGATTCTTCTTTGATCCCAAGGGTAGTTTGTTTCAGCTTTTTGGCATTGTCTTTAATCAGGGCATTAGTTGCGTCGGAAACAGCCTTTTGAACCCGCAGGGCTTCTTCCTGCTTCGCGAGTCCGAGGGCAATGACCGTTTGAGACCGCCAGAGAGGAAGGGTATTGCTGATCACATGATTAATCTTATCCACCAATAGCTGATTGTTATTTTGGATCAGTTTAATTTGCGGCGCCGTTTGCAGGGCCAGGGTCTGAGAAATTTTCAGTTCGTGCACCTTATTTTCAAATCGGTTGACATTTTCTTCCAGGTCCTGGACCACCTGCATGGCCATGGGGTTTTCGGATGCTTTTGCCTCCTCATAGAGCTTTGGAAGAACTTTTTCCCGCATCTCTTTCACCTTTTCTTCTCCGGCCATGATATAAAGTCCCAGTTCCTGATATTGGAAGAGGTTTTCTTGGTATAGTCGCTGAAAGATCTCAATTTCCTTCATCAGATCCTTTTGCTGATTTTGCAGCTGGGCGGAAATTTGATCGATTTGTCCCGACAGGGAATCATATGAAGCGATGATCCGCTCAATTTCCATCTTTCCCCCATGGAAAAGCTTACTGAGAAAACCCTGGTTTTCTTTCGGCGGGTTATTTTTTACGGTAACCAGCAGAGCAGTGAGATTTTTTCCCACATCGCCGGCATTTTTGGATCGGACCTGACTGAGGATGGAATCAGAAAATTCTGCCATGTTTCGCTCAGAATCTGTCCCATAAAAAGATGCAATAGAGGCATCCCGAAGGTCTAGATTTTCTTTGATGGCATTGATTTTCTTTCGCTCTTCGTCAGTGAGCACAGGGAGGTCATTTTTCGCTAGGATAGAGGCTTCTTTTTCATCCATGATTTTTGCCGGAGCATTGGGCTGATTTTGTAATAGATCATCCAGTTTGATTTCTTGAGACATCTTATTTTCTCCTTTAAAAATTTAAAGCGGGGATTGCTTGAAAGGGGCCTTTATTGGGGAAGGGACTCCATCAGTTTTAACATCACATCAATGGAAGGCATAGGCATCACGGAATTGACTGATTTAGGAATTCCTTTCACCTGAAATTCATCTGTATTTTCAGTGCCGGAGACGACTGTTCGAAAACCATGGTTTTTCCAGGCGAGGCTTTGCACTTCGGGATCCTTTAGCGCCTCCAATCCCCTTTGCCCCTGGTCGGTCAGGGCTATAAAGATATGGGAAGACCAGACCGTTGGCTGAGGATAAAGGATGACCAGCTCATCTTTGATTTGCTTGAAGATTTCTGGCTCGACTTTTGAAAATTCCAATATTTGGCTTTCATAACCGGCGATGATCGGATAAGATCCGACGCCCAGTTTCAGATATTGGGAAAAGAGATCGGAGGATGAGCCTTGCATGGCCCCAATCTGCTGGTATATCGATTGGAGCTGTGGAATAATCCGGTCAGCATCCGCCAAGGTAAGGACTTTTCCGCCATTTAAACTGTTGGCCAAAAGACCTAAAAACATATTGCCGGAATTTGACTTATTCGGATCTGTGGTATCAATAAAAATATTTCCATACAACTGGGATAAGCCAAGATCAGCCCACGGAGTCCCTTTTGCAATCAGGGCAGATAGTTTTTCCATATTGACGTAGCTCACCCCATCATTTTCCCGGACAATTCCTTCTTTTATCAGTGCATCGACAACTACTCTTCGCGAGTAGAGGACGATGGGGGTATTAAAAATGAAATCTTCCTGGACATAAGAACCGCCCTCTTTTTTGTAAAGCTCCAGGGCAAGCTGGCTGGAAGGAAAAAGATAGTCGTCATTTTTCGCATTGCCTGACTGAGCTGTTTCCCGGACCATGGCAAGGGATCCGGCCTTTCGATAATCCATTTTGAGCCGGTATTTTTTCTCGATCATCTTCTGAAAGTCTGAATTTTCAAAAAGACCGATTTTTTCTCCGCCGAGCAGTCCATGCAAAGCAACTTCTTTTCGTTGGGTTGAAAAAAACTTTCCATAAAAGACCGTAATGATGATGACCAGGGTGAGAAGAAGAATGCCAATTGCTTTTCCTTTTCGCTTACGCATGATTTGTTCTCCCTCCTCCTAATTTTACCGTTTTTTCTAAGAGGTCCGATTGGGCCTCAAGTTCCATAATGGTTTCCTGGTGATAGGAATCTCTTTGCCGGGAAAAAATATCAGAAAGATAGGCCAAAGATTCCAAGGTGCTTTCTTCGACTTTCTTCCATTGATCCGAGGAAAGGTGCGATTCTTGAAGATTTTGATAATTTGAAAGGATGTCGGTTGCCGTGGCAAGATAATATGAGAGAAAATGCTCACTGCGAGATAACAACAGAGGCTGAGCGGAGAGAACCTTTAATATATCAGCTCCCGTTTTGTAGAGGGCTTCGGTCTTTTCGGCAATGATTTGATCTTGGATCTTCGATGGATAGGATTGAAGGGCCCTTAAGTTCAATTGCGCATTTTCATAGATTTGAGCTAATCTTTCTCCCTGGTCCAGCTGGTCAATGGGCGTATTGCCGATCTTTTGTTCAGTCTGCAGGAGAAAATGTAGACCAAATAGGGTTAAGAGGGAAATCAGGATGCAAATCCAAAGCGCCCAACGGAGAAAGAAAAGAAAAAGAAAAATGACCGATCCGATAATCCCGCTGATCACATAATTTTGATCGAGGTTTGGCTGATTCATTAATTATACCCTTTCACACTGCGGAAGGCTTCGGCTAAATCCTTCCGGCCATTAAAAACACGGGCATGGGTTAACTTTGCGAGGTTTTTGAGTTCTTTTTCGTTGGCATTGCCAAACTGGATCGAAAAAATCGGAATATCAAGCCCATAGGATTGATAAATTTGTGCGAACTGATCAAAATTCATGTTTCCATTGGCCTTTCCGTCAGTCAGAAGAACAATGGCTGGGGAATAATTCTCGCATAGGTGAGAAACCTTGCTCATTTCCTCCATGGCCTTTGCTGTGGCTTCATAAAGGGCAGTTCCTCCGCCTACCGAGGTTTTTTCAGCCAGGGAAGCCAGGTTGGAAAGATCAGCGCCTTCAGCGGACTGAACGTCCATCACAAAGCTGGAAAAGGGGATAAAGAGGGTTTGATCCCGGTCGCTCCCAAGGAGCATATTTTCTTTTGCTCTTTCAGGAATCCAAACATCCTGGATCGCGCGGATCATTTCCGCATTTCCCACCCCCTCCATGGAACCGGAATAATCCAGGACATAGGCGGTATAGGCTGGCTTTTTAAAAGAGGTCTGATAAAGCGAGAGAGCCTCTTCAATTACTGAAATTTGCGGAAGACGAATGGGAGATAGGGTGCGGTCAACATCAATGCCCCATTCTTTCTTGTATTGGCTGCGGTTTTTATCGGCGACTTTCCCGTAGGCATTTCGTTTTCCGGTACTTTCAATAAAGGATTGGCCCTGATCGGAAAGGATATCATTTTGAAATGAAAGGAAGCACTGTTCTTTTTTGGGCTTGCCGTGATCGACATAAGCCAAAGGAGAGTCGGAAATGGAAAGGCCATCAATCGGGTAGATAGCATAAAGCGGCTCTTTTCCCTGCTTTTCCAATGCTTGATTGGTTTGGATAATCAGCTGTTCGTAATTGACCATCGCGTCGTAATTTCCCATCAGAAAAAGATCGACCAGCCAGTTGGAGGAACCGGAAGAGCGATTGACACCGGAAAGCAGGTGGGTAATTTTTTTCTGTAGGGAAGGATCCAAAAGATCTTCGCTCGTCAGGCCGCCTTGAGGATTTTTCGAAAGAGAGGTTAAAAAAGCCAGATAAGCGGATGCGCCGGAATTCGACTGGGTTGCGGAGGTCATAGCAAAGCGGAGTTTCCCATCGGCGATGGCTTTTGAAATTTCTTCTATAGTAATGTCATTGCGGCCGACATAACCTAATTCTTCAGCCAATGATTTGCGAATGCCAAAGATGACTGGGGTCAGGGCGACGGTTTTTGTATGTTTTAACAAATGGTCTTTGTCGCCCATTTCAAGCCAAATTGAAGAGGCAGGCCAAAGGGCATCATAAGAAGGATTTCCCGACTCCAGCATTCGCATAATGTCCAAAGAACCCATATAATCAATATGGACTGGATAACCCGTTTTTTTTGAGAAGGCTTCTACTAGAGGCTCAAGGACCTTGTTTTCTGACCCGGCAGCAATGGTAAATGCTTCTCCTTTCCCGCTTTGAGTAGTAAAGCCTTTTCCCGAGGCTTTTTCATCGCTCTTTTCTCCGCCTCCGCAGGCAGAGAGCATGAGAAGGAGACCGACAAAAAAGAGGGGAAGAAGACGTCGGATTTTTAGCATGTCTATTACCTCCTGGATTGTTTCTCAAGAAAAAGAAAGACCTTAAGTCCTTCTATGTATTATTATTATAGCCGAAGTCGATAAAAATCGCTGGAATTAGAAGGGGCAGAAGTGCGAAAAAACGTGCAATTTTAAACATTTTTCAAAGATTTTACAGAAAATTTTCCTTGCTTTTACAAGTCGGGATTTTGTAAAATTTATGAAAAGTTATTCTTTAAAAAAATTATTCATAAAGAAAGAAAAACAAAAAGGGGAAAATGATGAAAAAAGAAAAATTGGTCAGCTATCATTTTATAAAAGGTGAAGATTTGAACCATCACGGGACCTTATTCGCCGGCCGGGCCGCGGAATGGTTCGTGGAAACGGGCCTGATGACAACTTCATTTTATGTTCCTGCGGATCATATCGTCATGGTCAATATTCATCAAATGAGCTTTTATCAGCCCATCCATCTGGGGGATTTAATCCGCTGTACAGGAGAAGTCGTCTTTGCTGGACGAACCAGCTTTATGACCTATATTTGCTTTGAGGTTCAGGGAGAAATTCGGGTCGAGGGCTTTATCCGCTATGTCAATGTTGATGAGAAGGGGAAGTCCTTTCCTCATCAGATTGAGCTGGATCTTACGGACCCACAGACTCAAGCGCTTAACCAAAAGGCAAGAAAACTTTTGGAAAAATAGGGAAGAAAAAGAGCCGGTTCTTTTTCGGCATCTATTTATTATCAGGATGTTTTCCTGAATCCTTTTACAGGGCCTCCAGACGGATTTGATCTGTCCAGGCATGGTCCTGTCGCATTTGGCAAAGTTCTTCCAGAAGTCGGGTCCGGAAGGAGAAAAGGTCGGGGGATCCTTCCGCCCGCTCTGCGCTGATATTAAGAAGTGAGACAGCGCCGATGGCGGATAAAAGCGGATCCAGCCCCCTCGCCATAAGCACCGCGCTGAGGGCGCCGACAATATCGCCGGTGCCGGTGATCCAATCCAGCTGGGGACATCCATTTTTCAAAAGAAAAAAAGAATCCGGACCGGCGACCAGATCGACCTCCCCTGTGGCAAGGTAAATTTTACCCGACTCCCGGGCCATCTTTTTCAAGGCACCAGAAAGCTCTTTTTGGCTTTTTTTCTCCTTATCTTCACCGGCGACATCAACGCCTCCCGCCCTGGTTTTTAGCCGGCAGAGGGCCCTCATCTCACTGTAATTTCCCTTGATCAGATCAGGGCCTTCTCGAAGAATATCCTCAATTGTTTTTCTCCGAAAAGCGGAAGCGCCAATTCCGACGCAGTCGATCACAACCGGTTTTTTTTCCTGAAGAGAGATGTTTGCTGCGATTTTCATTCCCTCTGCCCGAATCGGGGTCAGCTGTCCGGTGTTGAGAAAAAGACTCTGACAGGATCTTGCGATTTCCTCCATTTCTTGGGGAGCATAGGCCATAAAGGGTTTGGCTCCGGAAAAAAGGATCAGATTTGCTAATAGTTCGCTGGTAATATCATTGGTAATACAATGAATCAAAGGGGCCTTTTCGGACTGGAAGGCTTCTTGGATTTTTTTGATGTTGATCTGCATGATGGAAAACCTCCGATTTTTATCCCCGTAAAGAAGCGGAAAAGAGCACGAATCACTCTTATTTTTACAGGTTAGCAGATATTGCTAAGGCCCGCAAAAAGGAAGAGAAAATGGGACCTGACTTACCGAATTTCCGGAGAAGGAGTAAAATCGGTAAAGAAGTGAAGTCGATGATTGAAAGTTTGAAAAATGGACAGGAGGAAAAAAATGTCGCAAGTGGTCGTTTTTATTGCCGATGGAACAGAAGAATGTGAAGCCATTACCATAGTAGATTTACTGCGAAGGGCAGGGATTGATTTAATAACTTGCGCTGTGAAGGAAGGGGGCGAGAAGACGATCCTCAGCGCCCATCAGCTGCTCCTGACCTGTGATGAATCGATTACAAGCTATGTTCCGGCTGAGGAAGAATATTTGATTATTCCCGGGGGCATGGGCGGAGTCAACACCATGAAAAAGAGTGAGAAGCTTTCTCAGATTCTTTTAAGGCAGGCAAAGGAAAACCGAGGACTGGCCGCAATCTGCGCGGGACCTACCGTTCTTGGAGGCCTCGGCCTGCTTGAGGGGAAAAAAGCAACCTGTTATCCGGGATGTGAGAATGATCTGGACAGGGGAGCGATTTACAAAAAAGAGGGGGTGATTTCCGATGGCAATATCATTACCGGAGAGGCCCTGGGCTCAGCGATTCCCTTTGCCCTTTGCATAATCAGCCGGATGAAGGGTGAAAATCTCGCGCGAAAAATTGCCGATCAGATCGTATGCCGGCTTCTGCTTGAAAAA
>CABTZP010000007.1 GCA_902489375.1 uncultured Tissierellia bacterium
TGCGAATTTGATTATTATGGATGAACCAACAGCTCGGCTTGGACATACTGAAGTCACAAAGTTACTTGAATACATTAAGTACCTGAAAGAACAAGGGAAAACAATTATCTATATTTCTCATCGATTGGAGGAAATATTTAAAATTTGTGATGATATTACAGTTTTGCGAGACGGAGAAACGATTCAAACATCTCCGACAAGAGAGATGGATAGCAATAAGTTAATTCGCTTGATGGTAAATAGGGAAGTGAATACAACTCCAACCCCAAAAAGCCAAAGCAATATTGGCGATGTAATGCTTACCGTAAAATCGTTGAACAAAAAAGGCGTGTTAAATGACATTTCATTCGAAGTACGGAAAGGTGAAATATTAGGCTTTTTTGGGCTAGTTGGTTCTGGACGTACTGAAACAGTCCGAGCATTACTTGGAGTGGATCGTTATGATCAAGCAGAAATTACATTAGAGGGAAAAAAGGTAATTTTTAAAAATATCAATCAGGCGTTGAATGCGGGGATTGCACTTGTCCCGGAGGAGCGACGACGCCAGGGCATATTGCCAAACACCTCCATTAAGGGCAATATCTCCATTTGTGATTTGTCCTCGCTATCACATTTTGGAATTATAGATAAAGAAAAAGAAAGAATTTATGCAGAACGATGTTCTAATCAATTAAAAATTGCTTGTTCCTCAGTACAGCAACCAGTTGGCCAGCTAAGTGGTGGAAATCAGCAAAAAGTTGTGATCGCTAAATATATAGACCGCAACATCAAGGTTCTAATTCTAGATGAACCAACTCGAGGTATTGATGTAGGCGCTAAAGATCAAATATATGAGATCATTGAAGGGCTTGCCCAGAAAGGAATGGCAGTTATTGTTATTTCATCTGAAATACCAGAACTTCAGTTGTTGTGTGACCGCATTTGTGTTATGAGCGAGGGGAAGATCACGACAGTATTAGATCGTGAAGCTTTTCAAAACTCTGATAATATCCTACGAAACGCCATTGGTATATAGGCGCAAGATGAGGGAGAGCTATCAAAATGAATACAGAGAAAAAGTTAAAAATTTCGAAAATTGCTAGGAATTATGGCACACTTATCGCTTACATATTGCTACTAATGGTGTTTACTTTTTTAAAGCCATCTGCATTTGCAACTATGAAAAATGCGATAGCCATTCTCCGACAAATTGCAATGTTGGCCACGATTAGTATTGGCTTAACTTATGTTATGATTACAAAGCGTTCGGATCTTTCGATTGGTTATTCAACAAGTTTTTTAGGTATTGTAGTTGCTGCATTGTTGGTAAGAACTGGGATGAATATTTGGATGGCAGCTCTAGTCACAGTTTTCTGTGGGGCTTTAATTGGCTTGATAAATGGGGTTGTTATCGCTTATTTAGGTGTACCTGATTTTATTGCTTCACTGGGAATAGGCTATGTTGTTGCCGGTATTAATCAAGCTTATACGAAAGGACACCCTATTTCAAACCTTCCTTCAAGTTTTCAGATATTTGGTTCACAGCGCTTTTTGGGATTGATTCCTAATGCTGTTATTATCATGCTTTTAGTTATGGCAATTTCAGGAATAATCTTGACTCAGACCAAATTAGGTCGGTATATTTACGGCGTTGGTGATAACGAGGAAGCTTCAATGATGTCAGGCATTAATACGAAAAAAACAATTGTCTGGACATATATTTTTTGTGGAATCGCTTGTGGCATAACTGCTGTCATGTTGACATCACGTCTCGGTTCAGCACACCCACAAGCCGCTGAAGATTATTTATTGGATGCAATTGCAGCAGTTTGGTTGGGTGGAACTGCATTCAAAGATGGTGAGCCCAATTTAGCAGGAACGTTATTAGGTGCGCTTATAATTGGCACCATGTCGAATGGCCTTACTATATTGAATGTTTCCTATTATTACCAGGACATTGCAACAGGTCTAATCATTTTGGCAGCAGTAATTATTACTTCTGTTCAAAAAAGCCATAAAAAGTAATAATTTTATTAATTAGGAGTGAATATTATGAAAGTCTTAGTAAAAAACGGAACCATAGTAACAGCTGATAATGAATATAAGGCTGATATTTTGATCGACAACGAAAAGATCGTTGCGATAGGGACAAAATTTGACTGCCTGGCTGACAAGATTATTGATGCTACAGGGAAATATGTTCTTCCAGGTGGTGTGGACAATCATGCTCATTTTGAGGCTTTAAACACAGACGGTATTACTACGAATGAGCCTTATGAAACTACTTGGGTTGCCCTCCAGGGAGGCACAACTACAATTGTTGATTTTTGCACAAATGAACCAGGAATGAATCTTGTAGAATCAGTTAAATATCGTTTAAATGTGCGTGCAAAAGAGAAGGTTGCTCCTGATATTGCTATTCACGCTTGTTGTACTGACTATACGGATGAAACATTGTCTGAAATATCTGAATTAGTTAAAATTGGTGTCCCCACGATGAAGCTATTCTTAGCATATAAAGGAACATCTCTTTATATGGATGATAGAAAATTGTTAAATTGTTTGGATGAAGCAAGGAAACATGGGATGACACTTATGGTGCACGCAGAGAATCCAGATGTGCTGGACAAATGCCGGGACGAGGCAGCTTTAGCAGGACATTATGAACCAAAATATCATTATATGACCCGTCCGCCATATGGAGAGGCGGAGGCTGTTTCTAAAGCCATTCGTTTTGCTGACGCAGCACAATGCCCATTATGTATTGTACATGTAAGTTGCATTGAGGCGGGAGAAGAAGTTCGCAAAGCTCGTGCTGAAGGTAAAGCTGTGATAGGAGAAACATGTCCTCATTATTTGGTATTAGATAAACATAAAATGGACGATCCAGATTGGAAAATAGCAGTTCGCTGGATCTGTTCTCCTCCTCTTCGAGACGAGGAAAACCAAAATTATCTATGGGAAGCTCTGAATCAAGGCTGGTTGACGGTCATAGGCTCTGATAATTCCGGTATCCCATTGGAACAAAAATATTGGGGATGGGATGAAGAACACCAGCGATGTGATTTTCGAAAGGTGCCCAATGGTTGCCCTGGTGCGGGAGACCGTATGAATATTCTATGGACTTATGGCGTTGCAACAGGTCGTATTACACGTAAAAAATTTGTTGAGCTATGTTGCACCTCAGCGGCTCAATTGAATGGCATATATCCTCAAAAAGGTACTATTGCTGTTGGATCCGATGCAGACATTGTTATATTTGATCCTGAATACCGGGGTACAATCACTCTTGAAAGCAACCCAACTGGGCTAGCATATAATGTGTTTGATGGGTTAAATCAGATAGGTCGTGCTGAAACAGTCCTATTACGAGGAGAGACTGTGGTGGAAAATGGAAAATATATTGGAGAACTAAAAGACATTAAAGTTGATGGTGTGACTTATCTTGGTTGTACTGGTGCGCATGGAAAGTTTGTTCCAGGAAAGCCTTATGGCTTGGCATATGATCTTTTAAAAAAATAGAATCCCAAAAAGCTTGTTAACCTGTGAGTTTTTGCAGTAAAGATCATAGGTGAAATAATGTCCCAGTCCATACTCTGGTGTAAAGATTTTAAGATGTAAGCGCTCAAATGAACTTGGTTTTTCAGGCTTTGGCCGAACCCACCCTCGCTGAGAGCAGGGGAAGTTACAAGAAGCTTCTCCACTAAATAGTATGTTTCGCGTTGTAAAGTCAATGCCCCCTCGCCGAGCTGCGCCCGGCGAGGGGGCATTGACTTCCAGAAAAACATCTCCTATACGATAATCCCTGAGATTTCCGGTTTGTTCGTGGGGTTTCGCTTGAAGTTTTGTGTCTGATTCTGCTATGATAAAAGCACTAAGCGCATTTTGCGACAAAACTTTAAAGGCATCATTTTTAGGGGGTTTAAGGAGTTCTAGAATTTCTTCCTGTGTTAGTGTAAGATTAAGTTGAGTCATGGTTTTTCCTTTCTAATGTTGATTGACACTTACATTTTAGCTCAGGAAAATTCCTTGGCTCATTTTTTGCTTTCATCTTTACACCATTATATGGACACTACGGTTAGTACTTGAAATCGTGAAAGAAAAAGCAGCTTGGTTAAAACCAAACTGCCATCTTGACCGGAAAAAAGGGTTATCAATACGATTTTTCAATGAGCCAAATAAAGATATTAAAACAATTTGATAAGAGCTTTTTAAATCGTATGCTAAAAAAACGAAATAGCTCAAATGCATCATGTGAAAAGTTTTCACTAAACGATCAAATATTTTTCCTTGAGGTTATTAAGCTGGCTATATGGGATCAGCTCCTCATATTGTAGTCTTCCAACGACGATTCCAGGAGCGAGTCCTAGGCTTTCAGCAAATTGCCTAACATCGACGGAAGTGAAATTTCCTTGCTGCTTAAAAAGATTAAATGCATCCTTTGGGATCAGAGAATCTCGCGCCCATTGATCCGCTTGCTTTTCTTCTTGATCTGACGTGCCACCGGTTTTGTCAATATGCCTTAGGACAACATGAGCTAGCTCATGAAAAAAGCTAAACCAGAATTTATCAGCATCTCTACCTCGTACCGTTAAACCGACAACAATTTTATTATCATTCTTAAAACTAGCTCCTTGAAGAAAAGAGCCTTTTAAATGTGGGAGAAATACGAGTGCAATCCCACATTTTGCGAGATTTTCTTTTAACTCTTTGCAAAACTCTTCAGGTTTTTTTCTTGTCATATTCCGGACTGCCGGAATCAATTTTACCAAAGCATTTATATTAATCGGAGCGGTTTCAATTGAGCGAGCTTTAATCTTTGCCTCCTGAGCCCAGGCCATAAGCGCAAGGTCACTTTTTTCGGTAATTTTTAGTCTTCTACAAGCGATTCTTGTAATCTGCGTATCCTCTAAACGAGATAATTCTACTACTTCAAAAAATTTTCTTAGAATGATCACTTTTTCGTCACTCTCTTTTGTTGGTGGCACCCATCCAAGATTGGACATTTCACGATAGGGCAACTTTTTGGCAATCTGTTTGTCTTCTTCCAAAGCATTTTCTTTTTTCGCCTTGATCTTTTTTTTCTGATAAATTGCTTCCAAATTCATCCAAAACTCTGTGGGAATACCAAGAACCATTTCCAGTTTATCAGCCATCTCAGGCGTTAGCTTAACATCTCCATTAATCAGTCTGCTCATATGCTTTTCTGAAACATTCATCCTGGCAGCAAACTCTTTCTGACTCATTCCTCGATCTTGAAGTTGTTCTTTTATCGTCGCTCCAGGTGGCGTTGCGATGTAACTGCGACTCCTCACCATAGTGCTTTCTCCTTTTATTAATTCGACTTAATGATAATCTACAATTTCTAAAATTTTTGCTATCTGAATTTGAGAACCTTTGGTTTCAAAAATCAAACGATATGGATGGATTAAATCCATGGCATACTGTCCCTTTCTATTATTTGTAAGAGAATGACATCGACCAATGTGAAACTGGACCATCATTTCGACAGTTTCTGCAGCAGATATTTCATCAATTCTTTGATGTATTTTATCTGCCATTTCCAAGCCATAAATTTTATCTGCCATTTTTGGAACGGTACATACTTTCTCTAGTTTTTTGGTTTTGTACAAAATTTCCAACGTAATGCCTCTCGAAATTAATTTACCTTTGAGGTAAATTAATTTTATCGTTTTTTAAGATTATAGTCAATGAACAAAGAGCTTTATTTTTATTCCAATTATCAACTGGTAAAATATATGTTATACTACTTGCTTTTAATCTGACACTCTTTCAGAGCTTGAAAATTTTCTCACATTATTTTTTCCATGCATCAAGGGAAAAGGCATTCGGGAATAAGATGGATTTGACCGATAACGTTCTCCTTTTAGCTTTTGCTGTTGATAACAAAATCATACTGAAAATTCGAAATGACTCATCTCTTTTCACACCAACTTGTCGTACACAATCTGATTTATTTCAGAGAAATTACTCATAATATAAAAAAAGTCCCCTAAACAGCATTAAATAGCCGTTCAGGGGACTTAAACTAAAAGCAGAGAACCGTTTTGAGCCTTACAAGAACTTGCCCAAAGTCAAAAGCTGTGTGACGATGTATGAAGAAGCGTAGAAACCCATAAATTGAATACCTGTATGGACTTCAAACATACTATTGAGCATCCCGCCAATAAGCCCTACAACGAGGGCAATAACGATGCCGATAATCCCTGCCTCGTAGTATGACAGCATGAAGATCAATCCAACAAAAGCGCCAATTAAAGCTTCGTGGCTAACGAGCCGAAACATTTTTTCTGTCCAGGATCTAGCCTTGTGGATAGCCATAGGATAGGCGACAACCGATCCAGCGAGGATGGCCAAAATCCCATAAACAAAAACATCAAGAGCCTGCATATAATTATGCAAATTGTTAATGGGCTCAATTGTAAAACGAGGAGGTGCGTTAAAGAGTGGAATACAAGGCCCCATGGCTACGGGACTTAAAGGTAATCCAAAAGCTAACAGAGGAATGATCAGGCCGGCAATATAGGTGGCATTGCTGGTGGCATCCTGAATAGCGACAGTAGAAGTTACCCGATCATATAATTCTTTTTTCCGGCCTGCTTCCGACTCTCCAGTAAGGACGGTCATGCCGACAGGGGAAAGGGTAAAGCCCAGACTCGATATTGTGGAAGCAATAACAGTGCTGAAACATTGCTCCTTCGTTAAAATTTTAAAAGGATTTGGATACAGAGAAAAATTTTCTTTTGTTTCAGGGGCCACCCATATTTTCGTTTTCTCATTGGTAAGCTTTGTAGCGCAGATGGGAGGGGCGAAGAGACTAAATAGCTCAGAGATCATTGGCCCAATGGTAATCCCCATAAAAATCGAAATGAAGAGGGTATGGCCTACGGCCTCCACGGCTAATCTTTGCATACCTTATCAGAAACGATCGTAATTTTTGGTATAAATTGATGGAAAAAAGAAATCTCGATCGTCTCATTTGAAACCGTTACGATTGCCTCTGGCACAATATAATTCATGGGCTGATCCATTCGAAAACCGTTGCTGGGAATGGGGTTGAGCTGTAAAATTTTTTGGCAAGCCTTTCTAATCTCGGCAATCGTAGAGCCGAGAGAACGTGCCATTTCTTCAAAGCGTGACTGTGCAAAATCTTCCCAGTGGGAACGAATGATCGCCTGTTCTAAAAGGTCTGAAGAAGAAAGCTGCGCCAACAGAGATTCTTTATAGTCCCTGCTGCCCACGCCAGTAGGCTGCAGAGACTGTAAAAGTTTAACCGCTGCTTTGATGTCAATTAAGCCGACCCCAGTTAGTTCCGCCAATTCTTCATCGCTCTCTAAAAGAAAACCTTGTTGATTCAGAGAATCAATTAAAAAGTCTACTAATAAAGTCTGCGCCGGGCTTACGTGTAATTGTTCACGGACTTGGCCTTTTAGGTGCTCTACCAGGGTTTCCTTGGTTTCCGGAAGTTCCTTTGGATCGAACCACCAACTTTCATCATGTTCAAATGGGGCCGAGGGCGTTAGCTCCTGAAAAGTTGAGCCTCCTATCCCATTTTGTTCAAAGAATTGACTCATATCGTTTTCTAAAAAGGCATCGGTTTCCAGGGCGACCAAAGGATTATTCACCATTTCAGAACGGACATACGAAAACAATTCTTGAGCGGGCAAGGCTAAAATGTGCAATGATCTAAGCATGGTCAGACTAACATTCATTGCTAATTTTTAATTTGTATTTTGCTGTTGTTTTAGCATTTTTAGCCTCATTTCAAAGCAGTTCCTTTCATCAATATATATTAAATTACAAAAAAATGTGATCACGGAGATCAAACTTGTACGAACGAAGTTGCGGTTCCTTCCCTATATATATGGAAATTGAGAATAGCGAAGTTGAGAAATAACATAATCTAGACAGTTCAAATCAAAAACAAGAGCGCCTTGACAATTCCTTTACGCCAAGGAAAAAAAGACAGGGATTTAAGCTCTTCCCCTTTCCGCCGCCCCCGTTCTGGGATAAGATAAATTGGTGGTGATGATTTTCCTTCGGCATTCTTGTCCACAGAAAAGAAGGCCCATCGTCAAGCAGGCGGATCCGCTTTAATGGCTTATCCTTCAAACACACTTTCTCCCATTCTTAAGGAGGCGACTTCGGATGAATCAATATATTCCCCCCTTTCACATGACGGACAAAATTACCACTCTGATTGCAGAAATTGGTGAACAGGTCGGCCGAATTACAGTATTGCAGGGAGCAAGTATTCACGCTCATCTGCGCAGAGATAACCGCATTCGTACGATTCACTCCTCCCTTGCCATTGAGCATAATTCCCTTTCCCTTGGACAGGTTACAGCAATTCTGGATGGTAAGCGAATTCTTGGCAATCCCAATGAAATTAGAGAAGTTCAAAATGCCTATGCTGCCTACGAACTGATGCTTACCCTAAATCCCCTATCGGTTACCGACTTGCTTAAGGCACACAGGATCATGATGGAGGGACTGGTCCCCGAAAATGGAAGATTCCGCTCCAGTGGAGTCGGAGTTTTTGAGGGTGAAGTTTTAATCCACATGGCACCGCCCGCCGCCCTAGTCCCCGAACATATTCGTCATCTTTTTGCCTGGTATCTAGCATCTGCGCTCCATCCCCTTGTTAAAAGTGCCATTTTTCATTATGAATTTGAATTTATTCATCCCTTTTCTGATGGCAATGGCCGCATGGGACGTATGTGGCATAGCCTATTGCTCGCCCAGTGGAAAGAATTGTTCTTCTGGCTCCCCATTGAAGAGATCATTTCCTTGCGACAATTGGAATATTATGAGGCGTTAAAAACTGCAGATCAGCAGGCGGACAGCGCCGAATTTGTGGAATTGATGCTTGAAATTATTCGGGACAGTTTGAAAGAGGCCATCGCCTCTGCCCTTCAAATCAATCAGAAAAATCAAGAAAAGAAAAAACCGACAATCCCCGAAAGAAAGGCCCCCCCAATGCCCTATTACGCCGTAAAAAAAGGAAAAAAGCCCGGAATCTATGAAAGCTGGGAAGAATGCAAAGCCCAGGTCCATGGCTATAAAGGAGCCGAATTCAAAAAGCTCCCCGACCGGGCCATGGCCATCTCTTATATTAAGGAAGGAAACGATTCCGACTCGCCGAGTGCGCCGGAGAATGGCCCGAAAAATACTTCGAAAAGTGCCCTGAAACATGGCCCGGAGGAGCAATCCCAATGGCCCCAAGAGCCTGCCCCACCCCTCGAAAATCTCCCCCCTGGCGCCTTCACCGCCTATGTTGACGGTTCCTATAACAAGAAGACGAAAACCTATGGCTATGGCATCGTCCTCTTTTCCGTCGCTGGAAAAGAAGAATTCTCCGGTTCCGCCAAGGGGGAAGAATCCGCCTCCCGAAACGTCGCCGGAGAGATCCTCGCCGCCAAAATGGCCATGCAAATCGCCCGAAGCCGTCAGGCGAATTCCCTGACCCTTTTCTATGACTATGCCGGCATCCGCCACTGGGCCCTGGGCGAATGGAAGGCCAACCTCCCCCTAACAAAGGATTACCAGGCCTTTGCCCAAAAGATCGCCAAAGACCTTTCCCTCAGCTTCCAAAAAGTCCAGGCCCACACCGGCAATCGGTGGAATGAAGAAGCCGACCGCCTAGCTAAAAAAGGCTGCGGGCTGGCGTAGGAGAAGGGGAAGAGAAGGAGCCCGCCGCCGCCCCAGGGGCCGGCGGCGGGCAGCTAAAACCGGCTTTGCCTCCGGCAAAGCCCCTGTTTTTAGAAGGTGCCGCCCGTGGGCGGCGCTTTTTATTATCATTTTCCTCCTGCTCCTGACAAACTGCTCCTGACTAAAGGCCGAAATCTCCATTTAGTCAGGACGGACTCTACCTGACAAAAGTCTAAAAAAGCTGGCCGGTCAGGGTCGAAGGCGGCTTTTTTGACATAATTATAACGAAAAAACGCCTCCCGCCCCCAATCCAAGCCCCAGTCCGCGAAAAAAAGGCGCCCCCAAACCAGGGGGGCGCCCAAAAACGAAAATCATCTAAAAACCACCTAAAGGAAATTGCCGAAAGAAAATCGCCTAAAAATCAAAGTACGACTTCGGAAGTCCCGAAGAAGCGTCGCAGGTCTGCCCGTGGTGGGCGATCGGATAACGAAGCCCGTTCTTATGGAGCCGCTTTAAGCCGTCCACCGCCGTCTGCAGCTGATCCGCCGACATCGAGACGACCAGCTCATCCGGCTTCGCCCCGCCAAACTTCCGCTCAGCAAAACTCGGAATCGCCGCCTGAGGCTTGCCCGTCACCATTGCCCGGATCCAGGAATTGCTGCAGGCCGTCTCTCCGCCGAAGGTCAGATTAAGCTTTTCATAATGCATATTCAGATAGCCCGAAAGCAGCAAAAACGCCTGCGCCGTGTTCATATAAAGGACACAGACATCTGGCTCAATCTTTCCTGCGGAAAGGGGAGAGATCACCGCCGCCTGATAGCTGTGATCCAAAAGATCCAGCTGCTCATGGTGGGCCCGCGCCTTTTCCGGCTCATTAAACCAGCCACCCATGAAAATCTCCCCGGTGAAAAATTCCTCGTCCCGGTCCAAAAGCCCATTCACCTGAGCGCAGTAGCGCATTGGCGCCATCTCCGGCAAATAGAGCATGGTCCAGCTGTAGGTAATCGCCTGCCAAAGCACCTGGCAAAAAGTGAATTTCCCCCGCGGCGTCCGAATCCGCTCAATGGCCATGGCCTCGTCCCGCTGATCAAAATACTGGATCCCGACCGGAGTCTCCTCAAGCCGCAAATACTGGTTGAGATCCGAAACCAAGTCATCAAAACGTCCGCTCATGATAACCTCCTTGGTTCATTGAAAACCATTTTCCACACCGTCCACACCAAACTACAAAAACCTTTGTCCATGCAGATAACGTAATCCCCTCCAGCCCTTCAGACCGAATAATCAACAAGGGATATTGATATTTATGTAAATACCCAGGACGGGCAAAGATAAGCGAAAAAATAAAGAGCCTATGGAAAAATAAAGAGTCTAAAATAAAGAGCCTATGGAAAAATAAAGACACGATGGAAATAAGGTGATAAAGAAACCCTCGCTCCTCGATTTCAAACATCATACAACAAAAAAAACAGGCAGCTCATCTTCCGAAAGGTTAAAAAGGGAACACCGGGCGCAGGACTCATTCGCGGACCCGGTCGTAAGATCTGGACCTAGGACCCATTCGCAAAACTAAGTCGCAGACCCCCGTCCAGAAACCCAGACAGAAAAAAAGAATAAAGCCCAGGAAATATTCAAATTTACAATTTTTTATTCACGGCTAGTCCCCTTAAAAGTTACAAATAAGTTACAAAGAAATGAGCCAATAGCTGGTTTTTTCAGGCAAAAAACTTTGTAATTGGTAGCAAATTAATATAATATATAAACATATATATATATACCAAATTGGTTTTCGAACACACCCTTTCGCCAACCAGGTGAAATCAATGAAGATCAATTTGATCAATGGTCATAAGGAGGCGTTATGAAGAATTTATTGAAGAGAGTGCTCATCTTCATGCTCGTGTTTTCCATGGTCATCCCGATGCCCATGAAAGCCCTGGCAAAGCCGCTGGAACCGAGGATTTAGCCCCAACCGGCTGAGCCGGTAAAGCTTGAAGATGGACAAAAAGCAGAGGATCTCGTTAAAAACCCGGAACAGCCCGAGCTTTATACCCTTTATACGGATTATAAGGTCGAGAGAAAGAAGAAGGGACAGACGGACTCCTCATACGAGGTGAACTACCAGCCCTATGTGGCAACGGTGGGTGAAGCCGCAAAGGAGGCCGAAAAGGCTAAAGTGGACAGGGACGTCAAGGTTCCCGATTTCGAAGGTTATGAAGATCCCAAGGGGCCATACGATCCCCTGGATCCGGGAAGTCCCTTTAAGATCGACCCGGAGAAAAAGACCTTCCATATCACCTATGATACGATCAAAGAAGCCGCCAAAAAAGGAAATAAAACCGGGGATGATGAGTTCGGATGGACCTTCAAAAAAGATCAGGAATACCGATACGATGGAAAGCCCCAGACCATTAAAATTAGGCATGTCTTCCAGGATTTTGATGATTTCAATAAGTATGGAAATAAACCGGGAGAAACCGAAGAAATCGTAACGGAGCAAAAAGCAAAAACCGGTTCCTGGATGGAAGTAGAGCCCTTGCCCGAAGATCAAAGAGAGGGTTATGTCCCCGACAATGACAAATTAGGAATTTATATCCCGGAAGTTGTTAATAATATTGTGATCGAATACCGGTATAACCGCGCCCACTGCAATGTGATTTTTGATACCGTTGACGGCACGCCCCTCCCTTCCCGCACCTATTATTATAAACAGCTGATCCCCGGACTTAAAGACAGCGAGCTTCCCACCAAGGAAGGCAGTGATTTTATCGGCTGGAAGCCATCGGTGGACCTGAAAAGCAAAGAGGGAAAAACTTTTCCGGCAGGCCAGCTCATCAAAGATGATCAGGGAAATCCCATCAAAAATTTAGAAGCCAGTCTGATCATGCCGGATAAAAACGTGACCTTCACCGCCGTCTGGAAAGACCTGCCCTATGGAGATTATATTATTCAGTTTTGGGCGGAAAAAGCAGACCATGAAGAAGGCGGGGATCTGACCGGCCGTTATGATTTTATTGGCGTGAAGGAAGTAAAAAAAGCAGCAACAGGTTCTCGCCCCGACTTATCAGCCTTTGGCCTGATTAATCAGATCCTCTTTCCCGATCTTGATCAGGCCCGTTTGAGTAAGATATGGCAGGATGAGGCGTATTTCAATAAATTCTATAAATACAACGGGACGCTCACCCTAAAGCAAAACGCCGATAAAGAACAGCCCTCAGAGGTTAAAGGCGTATCTTCCAACGGGAAAACCGTATATAACATCTACTACGACCGTCAGGTTTATACCCTGTATTTCACAGGCTTTCCCCAATCTGTGATATTTGATTATGGTGATCTTGATTTTTATATCGTGCCAACCATTAAAAGAGGGGGACAAGTAATCGGAACACCGGAAGAGCCTTATCACTTTAAAGCGCGCTTCAACCAGAATTTAGCCGCTCCATGGCCCAAGGACCCCATAGAAGTCTTCGGCTTAACGTATGGGAGCTTTGGTTGGCTGCCAATTTTGCAAAAAAATGGGGAGTCAGAGATTGATCCGTCTGTGGAAGGCTACTTCCCCTATCGTGATACGCCGCCCTATCGGCTTTCGACGGACTATTTTTTAGAACCCATAGATTACCCGGATGACTTCCCAGAGCTTTATAAATATAAACTTCCGATAAGGACAAAAACCGAACCCAAAGAAGAATACGAACTAAGAGAGGTTGGCCCGGATGAGCTGGTCTTCGGAATAGTGCAGGGAGATGAAAATAACATCGCTTTGCCCCACCATATGGATGTGTGGACGGACGATTTTAAAGGCCAACCGAAGGTGAACTACAAATATTATTCTATCAAGTCGGATACACCTGTTGACTACCCATACCTCCCACCCGTTCTTGAAGGCTTCACACCAAAAGTGGTATCACCGGGAAAGACGCCACCAGAAGACATAAAGGTAGAGTCCGAGAAAATTGATAGGGATCAGCTTGCTAGGAAAAATGGAGAACGCCAGGAGAATAATCCAGACGGCTATGTTCCAATGGAATTCGTGAAGGACTTCCCCGGACAGAATAATAATTTTAGCGAGAATAAATACTTAAAATTTGAATATTCCCGGAACAAATACACGCTAAAGCTAAACAACGACTGGCGAAGAATCAAACCCGACGCAGAGTACACAGCCGATGAAAAACTGGAAGTCTACTACGAGTACCGCCTGAAGGACTTGGAGCTGGACATAACTCATCGGCCGCAAAAGCCGGACTGGGTCCCTAAAGACTGGGTCTTTAAGGGCTGGGCAATTGACGCAGCTGGACAAAATTTACTGCGAGACCATGATATTACCATGCCTGCAAGAAGTCAGATCGTCTATGCCAAGTGGGATGAGCCGGACTACAAATGGAAGGTAACTTATGATCCCAACGGAGGAACCCTTGATCCGATTAGCCTCAATGACCTCACGACCGAACAAAAGTCGATCCTGGAAGGAGAACCGGGCGAAGAGAAAATCGAGCGCTACCCCAAAAAGGGAGAAAACGAGGGAGATAAACAGGTCTTTACCGTCGTCCACCGTCAAAAATTAAAGGAGCCGGCCAAAAAGCCCACCCGCAAAGGCTATTCCTTCCTCGGCTGGGAAGTCCTTCGATATAAGAAAGATGCCCAGGGCCAATATACCGGCGAAGTGGACACCTCCTATTACGATACCTATCAGGTACCGGAGCTTTACCCCTTTGGCAATGAAGTTGTCGGCGATGTCTACCTCAAAGCCATCTGGGTAGAAAAAGAGTCCGTATCGGTTAAAGTTTACCACCACTTCCTGAATCAGCGTCTGGATAAGGACGAAAGCATAGCCGAAAACCCCGAAGTGGAGATCATCGAAGACCTGCTGCCCGGCCAATACACCACGGCCGTCGCAAGCCGTCAGGACGGAAAATGGGTCCTTGTTCCCCATCGCGAACTGTGGAACGCGCCCATTACGCCAAGCAGAGAAATATTCGATCTCTATCACGCCTATAACAAACGCCTGCCCTTTAATAACACCTACTATCATCTGCTGAAGGTCGAACCGGAAAAGCATTTGGTAAACGGGCGGCTCGTTGATAACCCGGCCGCCAAAAACAACCACTTCCACTTTTTCTACCGTCCCTTCAGAACGGTCAAGTATAAGGTGAATTATCTGAATGAACGGGTAAAGGAAGAACTCAATAAGAGAAGAGCGGAAGGGGCCAGTTACGCAGAGGAACAGGCCGTAATCAACCAAAACAGGCTCCTCGAACAGGAAACCATTGAAAGTTTATGCCGTCATTACGACGCCAGAAACTATAAGCCGATCAGAGGCTGGAAGCTGGTATCGGACCCCCAGCAACAGCTCTTCTTTGACGTCAATGAAGAAACGGGCTATTTCAACGGGATAAATGGCACCGGCTCGAAAGAAATTAACTTTTATTATAAAGATGTTCGGGTCATTGAAGTGCCTGGAGAAGATCCCCCTCCGGAAGGATACGTCCGGGTCACCTTTAAAGCCGAAGCAGGTGGCTCCTTCGGTAAAGATAAGGATGGAAATCCCATTAAGGAGCTGCATTACGATGTCATTGAAGGCCTAAAATCAGAACTCCTTCCCGTTCCCAAAGAATGGAAGGGCGGATTGAAGAATAAGGATAAACACTATATTACGCCCGATCCAGGGAGATCCTTTGTAAAATGGGATAATCATCCACTATTAGCCAAGGGCACACCGATCGAGAAGGCAAACGAGGACTCTTACCTCTTTACGGCCTACTTTGATGAGGCTTCCGTGGTTCCTACGCCTGAGGACCCGGATCCCGGCACAACGGAAGTCGAAAAGCCCAAAAAGCTCAACGGCTATTACCCCTTCCGCCCCTATTTCCTGACTGGCAAAAATGCCTGCAAGATGATTCGGGACTTTGGGGAAGAGGATGTGCAGGAAATGCTGGATGCCTTCAACACCCACGCCAACTGGTTTAAAGAAAACCATGTTCCAGACGTCGATCAAATCAGCGAACACATCAACATGCACGGCTATGAGCTCCTTGCCAAGCAGTACAATAACGAGTATGGAACCATCAGCTTCCGTTTTGGAACGCCGGTAACGCTAGCCGAATGGAAAAGCCTCCTTAATAAGAACTCGACCATGAAGGCCCGCTTTGCCGATCCGGCGGAACAGGCGATCCGGGACCTCGATCAAAATGGAGAAAATCGTCAGGCAATCAAAGTCAATAACCAGACCTATTACGTACCGGTTTATATTGATTACAAACCCAAAACCTACAAAATCTACTGGGAGATCGTCCCCAACAAAGTCTCGATTGAGCAGGCGATGGGGTACTGGCCCGGCCGAGACATCAATGAAGAATACGACCGTCTTGTCGGAGGAAATCCTTTCAAAGCAGACCTTTGGTCCATCAAGCACATTGCAAAGCAAGATCCCTGCAATGTCAATAAGCCTTCCATCCCAATGCCGGACATTCGGACCCATGATAAGGCCGGCCTCTGGTTCTACGCTCCTTCCCTGCCGCCCAGAGCCGTCAGGATCAAAGACAAGAATCCTGCCCAGTACAAACTGACCTTTGAATTCACCTTCGCCGGAACCGAGACCTATCAGAAGTACTATAGAAAGTAAGAAACGAAGCCAAAAAGCGTAACATGAATGAAAAGGGAGGCTGTGTCAGAACGAGCAAATCGTTCGACACAGCTCCTTTTTTGGCCCCGTCGAGCAAAAACTCCGACCCGCGTTTTCAAACAACATTCTAAAAAAAGCAGCTTATCTTCTGAAAACGTTAAAATTTGTAAGAAATTCACCCAATTATGAGGAAAATGTGGCAAATTGTGTGGAAATTTTGTAGATTTTCCTTGCAATCTCTTCGGACAGGGATATAATTATTCTCACAGTAAGGGTTTCGAGAGAAGCCCTACTGGAATTGGTCGATTGCAAATGTACATTTGAACTATCTATGAAAACTAGGAGGAATTAACAGAATGAAAAAATTTGCTAAAATCGTTTTAGCGCTGGTCCTCGCCGTGGCCCTCGTATTGCCACTGATGCCAGTCGCTAAAGCAGACGTTCAAAATCCAGACCCTGAGGCTAAATCTAAGAAAGTTAGTACCGCATTTGACTATGATAATGAAAGCTTAAACAAACTGGGTGACGAAAAGATCGCTGCGGTTCAAGAACAAATGAAAAATGAACCAGCAAGCGCCGAGCTTGAAATTGCTGAACCTGGCCTTAGCGTTGAATACCAGGTTAAAAAAGGTGTCGAAGGGCTTGAGGGCTATATCAAGAATCTTGCTAATGCCGCGGGAGTTCCTGTAACCTATACCGTACCCGAAAAATATGCAGATCTTGAAGCAGGCGGCAAAGTCAAGATTCACGTCGTCTTCGGCAAAGTTGAAGCAAAGCCAGGCGAGAAGCCAGCTGAAGAAAAGCCCGGAAAGATTGATGGATACTATCAGTTCCGTCCTTACTTCGTCAACGGCAAGAACTTCTGCAAGATGGTTCGTGACTGGGGCGAGAGCGACGTTCAGGATATGTTCGACAAATTAAACGCTCATGCCAACTGGTACAAGGTAAACAACGTTCCTGATGTTGACATGGTTGCTGAACACATCAACATGCACGGATATGAACTCCTCGCAAAGGAATTCAACGATGAATATGGATACATCTCCTATCGTTTTGGTAATCCATTCAGCTTGGTTGACTGGAAAGAGGGCAAAGTAAAATTCGAAGCCAGAATTCCTGAGATTGCTGATGAGGCGATCAAGAATGCCGATGATCAGATCAAGGTTCACAATGGCGTTTACTACGTTCCCGTATACGTTGACTACAACCTGAAGAAGTACGAAGTTTGCTGGAAGATCGTTCCCAACGAGACCTCTTTAGAGAAGTCCATGGGATACTGGCCCGGTAGAGACATTACTGAAAAGTATGATCGCCTCGTTGACGGCAACCCATTCAAGGCTGAACTCTGGGCAATCGAGAACATCGGCAAGGTGGATTCCTGCTCCTCAAAGGTTCTCTTCCCAATGCCTGATTATCGTACACATGACAAGGCTGGTCTCTGGTTCTACGCTCCTGTCGTCGCTCCAAAGGCTGTCAAGGTCAAGGATTCTGATCCTGCTAAGTACGAAGTCAGCTTCGAATACATTTTCGCTGGCACCGCGGAATACGAGAGAGTTTACAAGAACCCTGCTCTGAAAGCAGAAGCAAAACCAGCTGACACCAAAGTTGCTGTAAAACCAGCTAAAAATCAGTCCAACAACCCTGGCACTGGTGATGTCATGGTTCTCTCTTACTTAGTATCCGGCATCGCTGCTGCTGGCGCTTACGTAGCCACCAAACACAATAGATAGTTTTTGACCAATGCGGCCTAGGCCGTAAATGGCAATCGAACCAAAAGGCGCGGAGGAAAATCCTCCGCGCTTTTTTCATTGCCCCGTAGGAACAGGATTTTACGGGGCGATTTTTGGGTAGAATAGAAAGCAGGAAAGACGATGCCCCGTGATAGGGGGACCCCATTCTAAAAAATCAAGGAGGTTTTTAACATGAAAGGAAAACGTTTACTGAGCTTTCTGCTCGCACTGGCCCTATGTCTGACGCTTGCGGCCTGCGGGAACCAGACGCCCCCGAAGGATTCAGGGGAAAAGGAATCGACCGCAGCCGGGGAAAAGACTGCGGATGAGGGCGAAAAAAAGCTTCACTTTACGCCCGGCCTTTACACGGAAAAGACGAACGGCCATAACGGCGCCATTGAAGTTAAGGTTGAGTTTACCGATGCAGAGATCAAAGACATTGCCATCGGAAAAAATGAAGAGACGGAGACGGTCGCAAAGGCCGCCTTTGAGCGGATTCCTGAGGCCATTTTGAAACATCAGTCGGTGGCCGTTGATTCGGTAAGTGGCGCGACCGTTACCTCCGCCGCGATCAAGGAGGCGGTCCTCTCTGCCGCGGATCATGCCGAGGCGGACCTGACTCTTCTGAAAAAAGAACTCCCGAAGGCTCCGGCAAAGGATCCGGTCAAGCTGGAGGCCGACATTGCCATCGTGGGCGGGGGCGGCGCTGGGATGACGGCGGCTCTGGCGGCGGATGACGCCGGAAAGTCGGTCATTCTCCTTGAGAAAAATGCCATGCTGGGCGGGCACACGGCCTTCAGCGGGGCCTATGTCCTCATTACCGGTTCGAAGCTCCAGTCGGAAAAATATGGGATTAAAAATGATACCCTCCAAAGCGTCTATGATGATATCATGAAAAATGGCGGGGGAAAGAGCATCCCGGAGGATCTTAAGCTTTACGTGGATCAGATGGGTCCGGCGACGGACTGGATCAATGACCATATCCAGGCCCCCATCCCGGATAAGCTCACGCCTTTAAGCGAAAATTCGGTCGACCGGGCCATGGTCTATGAGGGAGCCGGTTTTGGCCTGAATGAAGTGTATAAAAAGAAGATAGCCGAGTCCAAGGTCGACGTTCACCTCGACACGAAGGCGAAAGACCTGATCGTTGAAAACGACCGGGTCGTTGGCGTCCAGGCAATCGATAAGGAGGGGACGCCTGTGGAAGTTCGGGCCAAGGCCGTTCTTCTTGCGACAGGAAGCTACGGGGCAAGAAAGGATCTTCTGCCCAAGGAACTGGACAACTTCGTCTTTTACGGAGCCCAGCTGGCCCAGGGCGAGGGCATGGAGATGGCCCAGAGAATCGGGGCGGACGTGGTCAACCAGGGCTATGTCGAGCTCTTTGAAAATGGGGTCGAGTGGAAGCCCGGCATTGCCAAATCGACCTACAACGGGTCCATGGCGGCCTGGGATGTGAGCGGCATTCTCGTGGACCGCGAGGGAAAGCGGGTCGTCAATGAAAGGGCCGCCGGCATTGACATCGTAAAGCAGATGGCCAAGCAGCCTGATGGCCGTCTCTTCCTTCTCATGGATCAGAAGACCTTTGACCATTTCCGGGACAACGTCGGCGGTTACGGGATTTCCCAGGAAATGCTCGATGGCTGGCTGGAGAACAACGGAAAAGATGCCCCCTATTTTGCCCACGCAGATATGCTGGAGGATGTGGCAAAGATCGTCCAGGTCGACCCGAAGAACCTTAAGGAAACCGTCGACCGCTATAATTCCTTCGTCGATAAGGGGAAAGATGAGGACTTTGGCCGAGATGCCGCTTACATGACTGCGAAAATCGGCGAAGGCCCCTATTACCTCGTCGAGCAAAAACCTCGCTTCGCCACGACCCTGGGCGGCCTGAAAATCAACTCGAAGCTCCAGGTCGTTAACAAAGAAGGCAAGGTCATAGAGGGCCTCTATGCCGCGGGCGATGTCGCAGGCGGCGCCCGTGGAAACGACTCCATCCCCGGCTCGGATGTCGGCTGGGCGCTCACCTCCGGTTATTTCGCCGGAAAGACCATCTCCGACCTTCTTTCAGAGTAAATAGAGCGAAAATTCTTAATTTCACCTTAATCATTGCCCCTGCGAAACGGAGCATGATATAATGGCAAATAAGGAGAGTGGGGGATTTTCTGCCCTGCTCCTGGATGGAAAAGAAGAAAAGGATTTAGGAGGTATTTGAATGAAAATTAAAAAGCTGGGTCTTGCCCTTGCTGCAGCGGCTTTGATCTTGGTTGCGGCATTCCCCGGTCAGGCTTCTGCGGCAAAACCCGAAGAAGACGCAAAAGATAAGGCCTTTAAAGCCTATCAAGACTATATCAACGGGTATTATGGTTGGTATTTTTATGATGGATATTACTACGATGGGTATTATTATGACGGTTACTACCATCTTCATGACCATGATCATCGCCATAACCATCATCATGCAAGCGATCTGAGCCGGCAGAAGTTCCTGGAGAAGTATTTCGGCGTTTCTTCCAGTGATTACTACTCCCGTTATGATGCCTGGAACGATTTCTATGATCATGTTCGCAAGGTCGGCTCCCCTTACCATTACGATGACTGGGATTACGCTCGCTATCTGAGCAAGTATTACGGTGGCGCAGATTATTACTATCCTGCCTACTGGAACTGGGATTATCATTACTATCCCGCCTACTGGAACGGGGAAGACTATTATCGTCCCGCATACCGCTGGTATAATGGCGCCTATCGTCCATATTACGTCGAGCACAATGATTCTGATCTGGAATTAGATTACGTCATGCACGTCAACTACTATGATGACTTCATCAACGTAAAGGATCACACACCTGCTCCCATGGATCAAAGAGCCATCCAGCAGATCGTATACGGTGGAAACGACGCCAGCATCCAGTATCCGCTCTTTACCAGCGAAGTCGCTCCCCGGACCGTCTTGGATGAAAAAGAAGTCTTGGCTCTAGAAAAGAATTATTATGATGATCTGAGCCTCAAGGCCGGTGAAAAAGTGGAACCCGTCGTTACACCCAATGAGGCAGACGCTACCATCGAAAACTACGCCTTAGACTCTCTTGAAAATGGCGCAGATATGCCATCCGACCTTCCCTACGGAATCTCTGAATCCGAGATGATCATTCAGAATTACTTCCTCAACTCCCTGACCTATTAATTTCAGTCAGATAAGACATCTTCGGCGTCGCAGCCATCTGCAGCGCCACTAGCAAAACAAACAAACCAAGCCCCCTGCGGTTACGCGGGGGGCTTGGTTTGTTTTCATTTTGCTTGCTCTGCTGTTTTGAACGGCTAGGCCCTCGGTTCGCGCCAGGCCCAGCCCTTCGGTCCCTGGCCCCTCGTCGCCTCCACGCCCAGCGCCCCGGCACTTGCCAAGGCCAGACCTCATCAATCGCCGGGGCCAGGGACCGCTGCCAGCCGCCTGGGACATTTCTGGCTAGCCTTCCTCGGCGCTCGCCAAACCTAGATCTGCGACCAGCCCCCGGCATCCCTCCAGGCCAGAAGAGTCTGGGCATTGCGAATGAAAAGGAACTCCAGTGGGAGTTTTCCATTCTCGAATTTCGACCTACCATTTTTAAATGAGAATAGTCAAGTCCAGCAATCACACTTACGAGTTCTAAGTAGGAAAGAGTAAGTCCAATAAACCCACTTACGAGTTCTAAGTGGGAAAGAGTAAGTCCAATAAACCCACTTACGAATTATAAGTGGGAAAGAGTAAGTCCAATAAACCCACTTACGAATTATAAGCGGGAAAGAGCAAGTCCAATAAACCCACTTACGAATTATAAGTGGGAAAGAGCAAGTCCAATAATTCCACTTACGATTTTTAAGTGGGAATGGGAAAGTGTCATATTTCCACTTACAATTTTATAAGTGGGAAAAGGAGAGTCTAAAAATCCCACTTAAATATCGTAAGTGGAAAAATACGTGTCTCACATTCCCAATTAAATTTTGTAAGTGGAATAAGGCAAGTTCCACTTCTCCACTTATATTTCGTAAGTGGAAAAGTCCAAGTCTCATAAACCCACTTAAATGATGTAAGTGGAAAAATGTTAGTCGCATATTCCAACTTACATTCCCTAAGTGAGGCTATGAAATAGGCCGCCCAGAAATTTTTCTCAACAAATTTGGAACACAGAGAGAATGATTTCCTTGTATAGTCATAGATGAAGTCGAAGCCACGTCCCAGCCGAGGTCAGAAGTCAATGTTAGACCAACAACGAAGCCAAGCCCATGCCGAGGAAAGCAAGTCAGGTTAGACCAAGCACCAAAGCCAGGGCCGAACCCGACACCGAAACCAATGCTAAACCCCAACCGAAATCTCATCCCCAACTCCAACCCCCAACCCACCCGACACCCAAACCCGAAACCCCGAACCCCCAAACCCAACAAAAAGCCCGCCCCAAAGAAAAAAATGCGGCCATCGCCGCACAGAACCGAAACAGGGAGGAAATAATGGATTCTCTTAAGAAGGAATTAATAAGGAAAGAAAAGCGGTATAAAAAACTATTGGAGAGCCTTCCGCCCACAGCAGCAAATCCTCCTGCGGCCAGGCTTGAAATCTCAAATTGCAATGGCATTATTCGCTATTATCGCACATCCTTCGACCCGGAAAAAAGGACGAAAAAGAAAATCTATCTTAATCCGGAAGAAAAAGAAGCCGCCCAAAAGCTAGCCCAGCAAGCCTATGAACAAAAGCTTCAAAGACTTTTAACGAATAACCTCAAGCGGATCAGGAACCTAACCAAGAATTACCATGACAATGAAATTGCAAATATCTATGCCCGCCTTTCACCAGAGCGAAAAAAGCTGGTCACGCCGGTTGAAATGACCCTAGAAAAGTGGAAATCCATTCCCAACCAAGGTCTGGATTACCAGCAGGAAAATCGAAAGATTCTCACCAATAATGGTGAGTTTGTCCGCTCAAAATCCGAGAAGATCCTCGCCGACCTTTTCCGAGAACGGGGCCTAGTCTACAAATATGAATGTCCGCTGAGATTAAATGACGGAGGCATCCTGTATCCGGACTTTACTTTCTTCAGTCAGAACCTCCAGGAAGAGATCTATTGGGAACATGACGGAATGATGGATGATCCGGGCTATGCCGAAAATGCGATCAAAAAAATCCAAAATTACGAACATAATGGGATCTTGCGCGGATTAAATTTAATCGTAACCTACGAGACTTCAGCCAGCAGCCTGGATAGCCACTGGGCCAATATCCTGATCGATCGATTCCTACTCCCGGTGATGTAAGTGAAGAAAAATGACGAAAAGTCCCTTTGAAAAGACGCGGCTAAAAAGCCTTGATAAAAAAACAAAAAAATCCCCAGAAGGCGGGGATCCAGCCATCCGGGGAAAGGAAAATTACTTAGAAAGCTCACTGGTGCAGTGCGGGCAACGGCTCGCCTCAATCGGGATTTCCGACTTGCAGAAAGGACAGATCTTTGTCGTTGGGGCGCCAGCTTCCTCCTTGTGAAAATGATTGGCCGCCCGCACCAGGAGGAACATCACATAGGCGATGATGAAAAAGGAGAGAATCGCATTAATAAAGTCCCCCATCATAAAGTGAATCGGGCCCGCATGAACCACCCAATCCTTAAAATCAATGCCCCCTAAAAACACATTAAGAAGGGGAGTAATGATATCCTCGACCAGCGAATCAATGATCGCTTTAAACGCTGCGCCCATAACGACGCCAACGGCCATATCCAGCACGTTGCCGCGGGCAATAAAATCCTTAAATTCCTTAAACATCAAACGCCTCTTTTCTTTATAAATTTGAAAGCTTAAGGGGATGTCCACGCAAAAAAGAAACCCAAATCGATGATCAACCCCCAGAAAGTTCAAGGGGATGTCCATGCTGAAAAGAAAACCGAAGCGCTGGCCGCCCCCAGAAAAAGCTCAAGGGATGCTCACGCCATAAGCTAGCCGCAAGGACGTAACCCCGAAAAAA
>CABTZP010000008.1 GCA_902489375.1 uncultured Tissierellia bacterium
CCCTCAGCTTGGGAAGCTGATGCTCTACCAACTGAGCTACTGCCGCATACGCAGAGATGAGGATAAAATATCTTCTGCGAATGTGTTCTCTATTTTACAAGATTCCTTCCTTTTTCGCAAATTTAATTTTTAAGCAGGGTCTTTTGGCTGATTCGCCTTGTCTTTGCTATAATGCAAAAAGAAATGTCTTGTTTGATGTTCCCGGTTTGCGATGATAGAAAGGATTCTTCATCCCATGCGAGAAAAACCAATCCTGTATATCGTTATCCCCTGCTATAACGAAGAAAAGGTCCTTCCGCTGACTGCGAAGAAGGTAGAGAGTCTGCTTTCTTCCATGATCAGCCAGGAGCAAATTCATGAAAAAAGTCGCTGTCTTTTGGTGAATGACGGGTCGAGGGATCAAACCTGGCCGATGATTGAGGCTCTTCATCAGAAAAACGCCCATTTTTTGGGGGTCTTGTTGAGCCGAAACCGAGGCCATCAAAATGCCCTGCTGGCGGGGCTGATGACCGCCCTTCCCCACGCTGACTGCACGATCAGTATGGATGCTGACCTTCAAGATGATCCCGAGGCCATCCGAAAGATGGTGGATGCTTATCTTCAGGGAAATGATGTGGTCTACGGGGTCCGCGAGGACCGGTCGAAAGATCGTTTTTTGAAACGCTTCACGGCAGAAGCGTATTATAAACTTCTTCAAAAATTGGGCGGAGAGATTGTCTACAATCACGCAGACTTCCGCCTGCTCTCCCAAAGAGCTCTTTTTTCCCTGGCTCAATTTGATGAAGTGAACCTGTTTTTAAGAGGATTGGTGCCTTTAGTCGGCTATCCCTCCGCCATTGTCTGCTATTCCCGCGGGCAAAGAGCGGCTGGAGAAAGCAAATATCCCTTAAAAAAAATGGTCCAGCTGGCTGCGGACGGGATCACTTCCCTTTCAGCAAAACCGTTGACCGGCCTTTTTTTCTTTGGACTTTTGATCGCCCTCCCCGCTTTCATTTTTCTTCTGGTCAGCTGGGTTCGATATGAGCTTGGCCATTCGAATGGGTTGGGTCTTCTTCTTTCTTCCATTTGGCTCATTGGGGGATTTTTGCTCATGGGCTTAGGGCTGATCGGTCAATATACGGGAAAAATTTATCTTGAAAATAAGAGACGCCCCCGTTTTATTATCCAAGAAGTCCTTTTGGATGACGAAAAAGAAGTCCCCCCCATGGATCATTCTTTTTCGTCAATTAGCAGGCGATAAGCCGTTTTATCAACAACAATTTCTTGATTTTCTTCTTCTCTCTTTTTTTGGTTCCGAAACCATGCCGATTCCCAGTAGGGCGTAAGGGTAAACTCCGCAGGCTGTCCCTGGATGGATCCTCCCTTTCCATTGGCAAAGGCCACATAAATCATCTCATCGACCTTTCCAATGTGCATGATTTTTCCATTTGCTTTCACGGGCTCTTCCAGCTTATAGATCCTCTTGACTTCTCCCCCCTGAAGGGCCTCATACACCATAAGGGTATCGGGATCCACAATCAGGGTCGTTGTATCATACAGGGCATAATAAGAAGAGGGCAGATCTTTTTTAGAAAGAGAAGGCTGTTCTTCATCCATTTTCACAGGCTGGTTTGTCAATTCCGCTTTTTGATCCTTTGGCTCCCTAGTCTGAAGGAGCGCGGCAATGACGAGGAGAAGAAATACGCTGATTCCAATGGCGTAAACGGAGGTTTTTTGATTTCTGAAAAGATCAAAAAGGCGTTCAAAAAAAGAGCCTGACTTCCCTGAAGCAATGGATTGAACCGCTTTTCTTTCAAAGCTTTGAGAAAAAGAATGCTTGTTTAAATTGGCCAGCGCTTCAATTCGGTTGGTCTTCTCTTTAAGTTTGAAAAACAAAGCCTGCTGAATGGCGGGATCTACCGGTTGATAGGGCCTTCGATCACTGCGGGGAACGCGCTTTCCTAAGATCAGTAAGGATTGATTCACTCTTCTTGAGACCGCGGAGGGACGGAGATGAAGAACGGCTCCCAGATTTTCATCGGAAAGGTGAAGACAAACTTTTCCCGCCAAGATGATTTGATCCTGAAAATTTAAACAATCCACTGCCTTTTCCAGGTCATAAATTCGGTTCCCCGTGCGGCGGAAGTCGGACGGATCCGCAAAAAGCTCTCGATAGGTCGACCGATCCAGCCGGCCCCGATCCTTTCTCAAAAAAACGAGGGCGATCTGACAGGTTAGTAGGCCGATAAAATATTTGCTTCCCTCCCAGCCTTCCGGCATGAGATGCTCATAATGGGCAAGTCTTGTCATCGTCTCAATGACAACCTTCTCCGCTCTTTCTTCATCTCGGAGAAAATGAAAGGCAATGTGATAGGAGAAATTTTTCATCCGATTTAAAATTTGCCGGCTCGTACCGCCCAGCATATTTCCATAATTGGACATTTTATTCTCCTTTCCCCAAACTCGCCGCTTATCCAAAAATTTCTCCGCTTTTGCCATCCTGATCTCCATGAAAAAAAATCAAGAAAAAAGGATAAAACAAAATGATTAACGTTTTCTTAAAATTATTGTACAAAATATTGCCCGATTCTTGAAGCGTTTCGAGCAAGTCTGTTGATTTCCTTTGAATGGAACTTGATTATCCTCTCTTTTTCCCCATTTCGTCGGTTTTCAAAGGTTCGTCCAGATGAGATAATATCCCCAGGGAAAAAGAATGGTCAAAATAAGCGGAAAAAGTCTCCTTCATATAGAAGGTAGAAAGGTTGCCTTTTGGAAAAAGAAAAAAGAAAAGGTTCCCAGGACACTGGCTGGAACCCCAGAAAAGAATATCGAAGCCTGCTCTCTGCGATGGAGGCCTATGCCGGATCACAGATCTATCCCTTTCATATGCCGGGTCACAAAAGAAATACCAGAAAATTTGGCAATCGCCTGCCCTATGGGATCGACATGACGGAAAGTCTGGGGATGGCAGACCTTCACCAGCCTCAGGGAACCCTCTTTCGCCATCAAAAAGAACTGGCCCGCGCCTTTGGCGCGAAAACGTCTTTTTATATGGTTAATGGTTCGACCGGCGGGAATCTTGCCGGCATTCGGACCTTATTTGACGATGGCGATGCCGTGATCGTGGGTAGAAATTCCCATCAATCTGTTTACCACGCCCTGGAGCTTTTTCATCTCAGGCCCTATTACATCCTCCCTGAAAGGGTGGAAGCTTATGGGGTTTACGGGTCTTATGATCCCCAAAAAATCGAAGAACTTATGACCTTTCATCCTGAGATTAAGGGGGCAATTTTAACCTCTCCGACCTATGAAGGAATCAGTTCAGACATCAAAAGAATTGCGAAAATGATCCATGCGCACGGCGGACTTTTATTGGTGGATCAGGCGCAGGGCGCTCATTTTCACTGGATGGACGAAAAAAGAGATGCCATAGCCCAAGGGGCGGACATTGCCATCGAAAGCCTTCATAAGACCCTGCCTTCTCTCACCTCCACCTCGATGGCCCACCTCTCTTCCCGGGTCGATGAAAAGAGGATGGCCTGGAATCTCTCGATCTTTGAGACGACCTCTCCTTCTCACCTTCTTCTAGCTTCCATTGACCAGTGTCTTCTTTACATGAATGCCCATGGGAAAGAGGAACTAAAAAATCTCAGGACCTGGATTGAAGACTTTGATGAAAAAGCAAAAGCCCTAAAGGCCTTAAAGGTTTTTCCTTCAAATCCTGAAGCAGGCTCCATTCCTGGCGTCTTTTTCCATGATCCGACCCGGATTTTCATCTCGACCCTTTCCTCTTCTCTTTCCGGAAAAGATCTGCAAAACGCTCTTCGGGAGAAGGGCTTTGAGGCGGAAATGGCCTATGGGGATGAGCTGGTCCTCATTGCAAGCGTTGGGGATGAAAAAGAGGTCTTTGGGCGCTTATGGGAAGCCGTTAAGGAGATCGATCAGGCCCTTTCCCCTTTAGAAAAGGAAAAATCGCCGCTTTTTCCTCCACTTCCAAAAAAAGCATTGACCATTTACGAAGCCAGTCGGAAAAAGGGAAAACCGCTTTTACTGGACCAGGCTCTGGGTAAAATTTCCGGCGAATATGTTTGGGTTTATCCTCCGGGGATTCCTCTTCTTTGCCCGGGAGAAATTTTCGATCAGGATACTTTTCGTTTTTTGGAATCTCTTGAGGCCTCCGGAAACCCGCTCAAATCTACTTATGGAAAATTTCCAAAGGAAATGATGGTCCTGGAGGCGGATTGACAGCGCTCAGGGAAGCCCATATAATGGATAAAAAGCTTAGATTATCAACAAAGGAGGGGCTTATGAAACATATTATTAGCTTAAAAACACGGAATTTAAAGAAGTCTTTAAAAGACGGCGGCTGCGGCGAATGCATGACTTCCTGCCAGTCTGCCTGCAAAACTTCCTGCGGCGTCGCCAATCAGAACTGTGAGAAGTCTGATCAATAACGTTCGATAAATGAATGCGGGCCGCTCTTTAGAGCGGCCTTTTTCTTTGCTCTTAACCCCCTTGCGCAAGCAATAAAATGATCGCGTATAGAAAGAGGAAGCATGATCCACTGTTTTCAAAGTCACGGATATCAGATTGTTGTTGATGTCTATTCCGGATCGGTTCATCTTATGGACGATCTGGCCTATCGTTTGGTCCAGGCCCTGGATCAGGCTGGGATAAAAAGTCCTGGAGATTTCCAGGCGGTTTCTCCGGAGAAGATCAAGGCTCTTTTTCCTTTGGAAAAAGAAGAGGAGCTAACTCAAACCCTGGAAGAAATCCAAGCCCTGGTCCGGGACGAGGCTCTTTTTACTGAGGACTGCTATGGCGATCTTTCCTGCTCGCTGGCAAAAAAAGAAAGTTTTGTGAAGGCCCTGTGCCTGAATGTCGCCCACTCCTGCAACCTGGACTGCAATTACTGCTTTGCCAGCCAGGGGAAATACCACGGAGAAAGGGCGCTGATGTCTTTTGACGTGGCAAAAAAAGCGATCGACTTTGTATGCGAAAATTCAGGATCCCACAAAAACATTGACATTGATTTTTTCGGGGGGGAACCCCTGTTAAACTGGGAGCTTGTCAAAAAGACGGTCGCCTATGCCGAAGAGCAGGGAGAAAAGACGAATAAAAATTTTCGTTTTACCTTAACGACCAATGGTCTTCTATTGGACGATGAGGTCATGGCCTACTTAAATCAGCATATGCATAATGTGGTCCTTTCCCTGGATGGAAGACGGGAAGTTCATGATTATTTCCGCCACGATCTTTCCGGAGAGGGATCTTATGACCGAATTGTCCCCAAATTTCAAAAGTTCGTAAAGAGTCGAGGCGATCAGGAATATTACCTCCGGGGGACCTTTACCCGCCGGAACAAGGACTTTTATGAAGACATCTTGCATATGGCAGGTCTTGGCTTTCACCGGCTTTCTATGGAACCGGTGATTGGCGATCCTTCGGAAAAATATATGTTTAAAGAGGAGGATCTTCCTTATCTCAAAAACCAATATGACCTTTTAACCGATGAAATGCTTCGCCGGGACCGGCTTGCTGACCAATGGGTTAAAGAGGGAAAACCTCTTTCCCAGATGCCGGACCGGGACCGCCCCTTTGTCTTTTACCATTTCATGATCAATATGGAAGAAGGTCCCTGCATATATAAGCGAATCTCCGGCTGCGGGTCGGGCACCGAATATATGGCCGTCACTCCCCAGGGAGACCTTTTCCCCTGTCATCAGTTTGTGGGCGAAGAGGCCTACCTTTTGGGCAATGTCTTTGAAGGAATCAAAAATCCGGGCCTGATCCGGGAATTTCAATCCTGCAATTGCTATTCCCGCAAAGACTGCCAGTCCTGCTGGGCAAAGCTCTTTTGTTCCGGAGGCTGCGCCGCCAACGCCCTTCATGCTGAGGGGGCCATCCAAAAGATCGTTCCCTTCTCATGCGAACTTTTCCGAAAGCGGATGGAATGTGCCCTGACCTTAAAAGTCGATGAGATGGTAAGAGAGGGCTGATTATATAAAAAAGCCCTCTAAGGGCTGATTCAGTGGTGTAAAGCATTTCGTTGAAATGCTTTACACCTTTTTTGGTAAAAATTTTCGTTAAAATTCGCTCGGTTTGATCCCAAGGAATGGTGTAATTTTACGAAGCATTTTCGTCCACAAGGGCGGATAAGCATTATCTCCTTGAACCTTAATTGTCCTTCTGCCATCGTGATACTGATAACTTTCTTTAAAGTCAATCTCAAGTTCCCATTGGGTCCCATCTAGTACGTAGGGATAAATATACTCTCTTTCCCACTCACCTGGGCAACAAGAATAAACTGCTTTTAGAATTTTGTTAAATTTTTCTGATGTGATTTCCTTGATCTGCTTAAGCTCTGGACCTTCCATATAGTATGCATCCTGCTCATGATATACATGCAAAATATGACCAGGAAAATTGAAAAAGCCGTGAACAAAGAGAGAGATCGATTCCGTGTTCCGTTGATCCAGCGTGGTGTCAAAAAGAATATGACAGTCGCAATCAAAGCAATGATAGTCCGCTCGTGGGATTGGGATACAGCATCCACCGAGAACGACTTCTTCATTTTCAATGCGTTTTTCTAGTTCCTCATCATACAAGGGCAGTCCCCAGAGAATTTTAGCTGTATGTGTACCTCCGCAGCGGGGACAAATGCGTTTGAGCATCGCTAACCTCCTTAAATTGTCTAAATTTCGTGGCCTTGTTTTTGATCTGTATTTCCCGAATGACGATCTCTTTTTTCTTCGTTGCACTGCCTTTTAGCGGGCTTTTTTTACCAAAACAGAAAATTTTCATCGTCGTGGGGGCTGAACTTCCCCCGGCATGGGACTTGTAAATTTCCCTCCATTTTTTCTTTGGACCTCTTCCCTGGCCTCCTTCATTCGGGCAGGATCCTGGATCGTGCGTAAGGCGGAGAGGATGAGGACCTGAATTGCTTGAAGAAGGCCCCGGCTTCCGATGGGGCTGTTGGATTGGGAGACGACCTGCCAGGAGTGACCCGGGGTTCCCTTTACTTGGGTGGCCATCAAAAAATTGACGACGGGAGCGGCATAGCTGACATCTCCGACATCGGTCGAACCGGATTCATAGATTCGAAGATTCGGATCAAAGGGTTCCACTCTACTCGTAAGTAGCTCCCCCATTTTTTCTTGGCGAAAGCCTTCTGCAAAGGCCTGATCTTCCTCAGTCCAGGGAGTCGGGCCGAGATCCTCCAGGGCTTTTTGAGCAATTGGGGCCAGGGCCCGGTTGGTCTCATAGTCACAAAAAGCAAAGGTCATTTGACAGCTCATCTGGGTTTCGGTCATCAGGGCCGCCCCTTCTGCGATCTGGCGAATTCTTTGGTAGATCTTCTGGGCGCCTTCAATTTTTGGGCTTCTGACTTCGTATTTTACAATGGCCCGGTCGGGAATGACATTGGGAAGGCTCCCTCCGGCATTTTCATAGGCATAGTGGATCCGTTCCTGGTCCTTAATATGCTCCCGCAGATAATTTGCGCCAATATTCATTAGCTCACAGGCATCCAGGGCGCTTCTTCCCTTCCAGGGCTCCGATCCGGCGTGGGCACTGATCCCGGAAAATTCAAAGCGGGCGCCGATAATGGCCGAGGATCCCTCTTGCTGAACGGCGTTTTGATCGGATGGGTGCCAGCTGTAGATAAAATCCATATCGTCAAAGAGGCCGTCTCGGGCCATGAAATTTTTTGAACCAAAGCCTTCTTCCGCCGGACAGCCAAAAAAAATCAGGGTTCCTGGTATCTTTTTTTCTTCGAGATAGCGTTTCATTCCGATGGCGGCTCCTAGGGCTCCTGCGCCCAAAAGGTTGTGGCCGCACCCATGGCCGGGAGCGCCGGGTTTTTCAGAAAGCTTTTTTGCGCAAGCTCCTTTTTGATTCAGCCCATCCAAAGCGTCAAATTCTCCAAGAAAGCCAAAGCGTGGCCGGCCTTTTCCAAAAGATCCGGTAAAGGCTGTGGAAATATTGGAGATGTTTTCTGTTACTTCAAAGCCTTCTTCTTTTAAAAGGCGAATCATTTTTTTGGCCGATTTTTTTTCTTCAAAGGGAAGCTCTGCATAGGACCAAATCTCCTTGGAAAGCTCGATAAATTTATCCCCTTCTTTTTCTGTGAAGTTCTTTACCCAGTCGAGATCGCTCATTTTTCCCCTCATATTCTACTTAAAAAGCTTCTGGTTCTTGGGCTGGACGGATTGCGGAAAATCTTCTCCGGCCTTCCCTCTTCGGCGATAACCCCTTGATCCATGAAAATGACCCGATCACTGATTTTTTCGGCAAAGGCCATTTCGTGGGTGACGATGATGATGGTCATGCCGGTTTTGGACAATTCCGCAATGACATTTAAGACCTCGCGGACCATCTCCGGGTCCAGGGCGCTGGTGGGCTCATCAAAGAGCATGATCTCCGGATCCATTGCTAGGGCGCGGATGATGGCCAACCGCTGCTTCTGTCCGCCGGAAAGCTCGGCACTGGAAGAATTTCTTTTCTCGGACAGGCCCACCTGGGCTAAGAGCTTGTCGGCCCGGGCTTCAGCGTCTTTTTTCGAAAGCTTTTTTTCCATCCTGGGGGCAAGGGTAATGTTATCCAGAACCGAAAGGTGGGGAAAGACATTAAAAAGCTGAAAGACCATCCCGATCCGTTGGCGGGCTTCTCGTAAATTGACTTTTTTGTCGGTAAGGTCTCTTCCCTCAAAAATGACTTTCCCGGAGGTCGGCCGCTCCAGCATATTAAGACAGCGCAAAAAGGTGCTTTTTCCGCTTCCGGACGGGCCAATAATCGAAAGGACTTCGCCCTTTTCGACCGAAACATCGATTCCTTTTAAAACATCTAAATTGCCAAAGGATTTCTTTAATCCTTGAATCTCCATTACCGCTGTCATTGGGCCATTCTCCTTTCAACTTTTCGAAATAATTGGCTCATCAGAGCCACCAACAAAAGATAAATCACTCCGGAAATCGTCAGCGAGGGAATCGGCAGGAAAGTAGCCGATTGAACGGTTTTATAAGCCGTTGTCAGTTCCACCACGAAAAAGACCGAGGCCAGGGACGTTTCTTTCATAATGGCAATGTATTCGTTTCCAAGGGCCGGCAAGATATTTTTAAAAGCCTGGGGAAGGATGATCTTCACAAAGATGTGGGCCCGGGTCATCCCTAGGCTTTCTCCGGCTTCATTTTGACCCTGATCGACCGCCTGGATGCCGGACCGGATAACTTCGGCGATAAATGCGCTGGCATTGATGGTTAAAGCCATCAGGATACAGGTTTGATCCGTAATCTTCGAGGAAAGAATTTTTGGTAAGATCAGCCAGAAAAAATAGAGCTGAAGGAGGATGGGGGTTCCTCGGATCACCCAAATATAGGCAGAGCTTAGGGCGGTCAGGACTCTTTTTTTTGAAATGCGAACCAGGGCAATGAGAAGGCCCAGGAGGGTGGAAAAGAGAATCGTTATGATTGAAAGATAAAGTGTTCCCACCAGGCCGCCCAGGTAGACCGGGCCATAACTTTGCCAGAGTTCAATGATTTTCGCCATTTCCTACCTCTTTACCCTATCCTCTTTTTAAAGCCCCAGCTTTTTTGCAACGTCCGTATATTCTTTTTCCCAGGAGGGAAACTTTCCGCTTTTAACCACCTCATCAATACACTGGTTCACAGCTTCCAAAAGCTCCTTTTCTCCTTTGGGCATTCCAATCCGATTGCCGGCCCATTCCTTGGGTTCGGTAAATGAAAAGCCTTCCACAATCACAAGCCCACAGTCTTTATTGGCATCGATATAGAGCTGAGCGGCCTTTTTGTTGACGGCGGCGGCATCGGCCTTTCCTTCTTGGACCATGAGATAGCCATCGGTAGAAGCCGACACTTTTTTAAATTCTTTGGTTTTCAGGACTTCCCGGTTCACAAATCCTTCCTGTAAGGACCCGCTTTGGGCGACGATGATTTTTTCTTCCAGGTCCTTGGGCCCCCGGATCTTATCCAGGTCTCCTTCCCGAATTAAAAGGCCGTGGGCTTTTTGATCATCTGCGCTAAAAGCATAGCCCTTGCTAAGCTCAATGGCCTCATTTCTTTCGGGGGTATATCCAATGGCGGAAATGGCCAGGTCGTATTTTCCGGTGCTGACCCCGCTAAGGACCGCGGAAAATTCCAGGGGCACAATGCGAAGGTCAACGCCCAGCTTTTCGGCAATATATTTTGCCAGCTCCATATCCGCCCCCAGGACCTTTTCCCCTTCGGCCTTGGCCGGATCAATAAATTCATAGGGGGCAAAATAAGGCTCGGTGACGACCTCGATATAGCCTCTTTCTTTGATTTTTTCCAGGCGGTTTTTTCCTTCCTTCGCTTCCGGCTTGTTCCCACAGCTGGTAAAAAGACACAGACCTAGGCACAGGAGGACGATCCATTTTTGTATTCTCTTTGATTTTTTCATTTTTCAATCCTTTCATTTTTCCCTGAGGGTCTGCATCAATAAAAAAACGCCCGCTGACAATATGTCAGAGGGCGTAAAGATACGCGGTCCCACCTCTTTTTATTGATACTTCACAATATCAAACTCATCAGGTACATTCATACCCTTGCGCGGTAACGGGCGCATCCCGGATGGGCTACTTCATTCGCCAACCAGCTCAAAGATGTGTTCAAAAGGCAGCTTTTATGCATTTTCACCGACCATGCACTCTCTGGAAAAAGGCCCTGCCCTTTTACTTGTTCTTGTCCTTGCTTTTTCTATGGGTATACTTTAGCACGGTAGTGTGATGATGTAAAGGCTTTTTATTAAATTTTTTACTTTAAATTTTCTTTCCCAAAGGAAGCGGGAAGGAGCTCATCCAATCGGTAGATGAATAATTCGCCTTCTCGGTTGACGAGGATCACCGGCATTTCGGGGGGGCAAAACTCCTGGAGGACCTGCCGGCACACCCCGCAGGGAGCCGTGACTTCTTTAGTAAGCTCCTTCTCCCCTTCCTTCCGGGCGGCGACAGCCAGGGCCAAAAAGTCTTTTTCCCCTTCGGAAACCGCCTTAAAAATAGCCGTCCTTTCCGCACAGTTGCTGGGGGAATAGGCGGCGTTTTCAATATTGCACCCGGTCCAAATTCGGCCTTTTTTGTCTAATATACCGGCGCCGACCTGAAAGTGAGAATAAGGGGTATAGGCATGGTCAAGCGCTTCAATGGCTTTTTCAACCAGGTTTTTATAAGGACTCTTTTCCAGATTTTCTATCTTCACTTTCCTTTTCCTCCGATAAAATTTCCACCCGATCCGCAAAAACATAGGCATAGACGGGGCTATGAGAAGATGGGACAGGCTTATCCCCGATCTGATAAGCCGCTAAGGCCATCTCGATCGCCTGATCGCCCAGGGCTTTGTCATTGGCATGGACGGTAAAAAGAAGGTCTCCCTTTTCAACCGGATCGCCGATCTTCTTTAGAATTTTAAGTCCTACGGCTGGATCAATGACATCGGTCATCTGTTTTCTGCCGGCGCCGAGAAGTAATGAAGCCTTTCCAATTTCCTCAGCATTGATGGCCTCAATAAAGCCTTTTTTCTTTGCCCGACCCTCCAGGATCTCTTTCGCCTTCGGGAAAAGATTAGGATCATCAATGGGGCGAAGGTCTCCGCCCTGATTTTTCACCATGGCCCGGAATTTCTCAAAGGCCGACCCGTCTGAAATGACCCTTTCAACCAAAGGGCCTGCTTCTTCGAGGGTTTTTGCCTTTCCTCCGGCAACCACCATGGCCATGGAAAGGGCTTTGCACTCATCCAAAAGGTCTTTGGGTCCCTTTCCATGAAGGGCCTCCATGGCCTCAATCACTTCCAGATTATTACCCACGGCCGAGCCCAGGGGCTGGTCCATATTGGTGACTAGAGCAATGGTCTTTTTTCCGTTATCATTACCAATCCCCACCATGACTTTGGCGAGGTCCAGGGCTTCGTGAGTGGTTTTCATAAAAGCGCCCGACCCGTATTTGACATCCAAAACGATCGCATCCGACCCGTCCGCCAGTTTCTTCGACATGATGGAAGAGGCAATCAAGGGAATCGAGTCCACCGTTCCCGTCACATCACGGAGAGCATAAAGTTTTTTATCCACGGGGGCAATATCGGCGCTTTGTCCGATAATGGCAATCCCATCCTTTTCAACAGCCCGGGCGAATTCTTCTTCCGTAAGCTCCGTGCGAAAGCCTGGGATAGATTCAAGCTTATCCACCGTCCCTCCGGTAAAACCAAGACCTCGCCCTGAAAGCTTGGCAATGGGAAGACCCAGCGCGGCAACAATCGGTCCGATCACCAGGGAGGTCTTATCCCCGACGCCCCCGGAAGAATGTTTATCAACAATGGGCTTGGGGATGGTCGGAAAAGACAGGGTCTCTCCGGAGTGAGCCATCTCCCGGGTAAGAACAGAAATCTCCTCAGGGCCCATTCCTCGGATACAGATGGCCATGAGCATGGCTGAGATCTGATAATCGGCGATGGTCTTCTCCTTCACCCCCTGAACGAAAAATTGAATTTCCTCCGGGCTCAGTTCTTCTCCCTTTCTTTTTCTCTCAATTAAGTCGACAAAGGTCATGATAAACTCCTTTATTCTTTCACGGGTTTTTTCGTCGCCCTGGCCAGAGCATCTTTCACGCAGTCAAGATAGGGAGAAATCCCATCTTTTCTGGCGTAGAAATGAACCCCATCCGTATCGGTAAAATATTCGGGATGGCTCTTGGCCACAGCGTTCCAGTTCGCAATCGTCACATAAGGATATTGTTTTTCCAGGCTGGGAAGAAAATTCGCATATTTTTCAACATCGGAAGTCTGGTCTACCCTTTTATCATAAGGGGCAACGAAAATAAGACGGCATCCTTTCGGCAGAGCCTTTATAATTCGTTTGGCGTCTCTTTCGTAAGAAGGATAGACGTTATTGCCCAGACAAATCACCACATTTTTTTTGAGGGCATTCTGCTTGACCATCTGTAAAAGAACCGCATCACCATGGTGGAGGAAACGGCTCACCGAACCATCGACATTGATATTGGGAAAGGCGTCTAAAAAATAAGGCCGCATGCCTAAGGCAACACTATCCCCAATCACGGTAACGCCCTGGTTTTCCAGCTTTGCTTCTGCCGCTTTCCTTTCCTCTTTATCCTTTTCTTCCATCGCAAGGCCTTGGACCTTTCGGAAGGATTGGTCCGCCAGATCCATGTCCTGGTGAAGGGATTGGGCCCACAGCACCTTTTCCAGACTGAGCATGGAAGGAGAAGTTAAACTTACCGCAATGACAAAGATACCCATGGCACACAAGGATTTGGCCAGAAGGCCCTTTTTCTGAAGACTTTTCCTGGGGGAATCCGGTTTTATGCCCATCCAAAGGGGGGTCCAGAGTTCTTCGGCGAGCACGGCAAAAACGAGACCCAGGGCCAGGGCAAGGCTAACCGAAATGGTGTGCGAAAACTTGGTATTGAAAATGATGTAAATGGGATAGTGGAAGAGATACAGGCCATAGCTATATTTTGAGAGCCATTGAATAAAAGCGGGCTCCTTTCCCCCTCTGGTTTTTTCATGCAGACTCCGAGCAGAAAGAATCATGAAAAAGGAAACCAGGTCCGTGAGGAGGAATCCGAAAAAATAGGTTTTTGTATCCTCATAGGAAAAGAGGAAGGAAAAGACCAGGAGAAGGATTCCCCCGCAAAGGAAGAAAAGAAGGTCTGCCCACATCCCGCGTTTTTCCGTCTTTTCGAAAAAGGGCCGGGGGACAAAGTCCAGGCCGCTTAAAGCCGCAGCCAGAGCGCCGAAAAAGAAAGGCGCCCCCCGAGTCAGATCCGAAAAATAAAGAAAAGAGGTGGAGTACTCTTTACCCAATCCATACCACTGAAAAAGCGTAAAAAAAGCAATGCCAAAAAGGGAGATGCCCACAAGCTTCGAGCGAAGCGCCGATGCTGTCTTATAAGGAGAAAGGTCTTCCTTCTGAAAGCGGGCCCGCCGGGACTGGGCGCTTTTTTCTGCCTGTCTGGTCAAAATGGAAAGAATCAGCCCCCAGACAAGATAATAATGCATTTCAATCGCCAGGGACCAATTGTGGACGTAGATATGGGGAACAAATTTCGTTTCATAGGAGCCGCCGGAAAGAATTTCATACCAGTTGGTGACAAAACCCAAAACGCCGGCCGTCTGCTTTCCCAGGTCTACGCGAAGGTCTTTGTTGGCAAAAAGAACCAAGAAGCTTGAAACCGTAACCATCAAAACGACCGCCGGAAAAATCCTAAGGACTCTTTTTTGGTAGAAGGCTTTCTTCTGAAATCCGCCTTCTCGGCTGACCTGGTCTAACGCCCTTGACGTCACTAAATATCCGGAAAGGACAAAAAGAAGATCAACCCCAAGAAAACCGCCTGGCAGCTTGGCAGGGAAAAAATGATAAATTAAAATCAAAACAAAGGCAAAGCAGCGGAGGGTATCCATCCATTGAATTTTATTTTTCATACATCCTCACTTCTTGAGCAGCGCCCAGCTGCCATCTCCCTCTTGTTTCCACTCTTGCCCGTCTTTTAATGTCATCCGTCCCTGGCTCATGACGCCCTCTTGAAAGTCCGCTTCCAGTTTTCTTCCATCTGGGTAGGTTAGGGTGCCAGGGCCTGAAAAACGTCCCTTTTTTAACCCGCCCTGGTAGCTGACCTGGTTGGCAAAAAATATCTTGGCCTGGCCGGACCGATCCGGCATGGAAAGGGTACCGGTAACGCGAGTATCCTCATCCACTTTAAACTCTTTAAAAGATCGGCTTTGTTTGGGCCAAAGGCTGAAGGCGGCACAAGATAGGATCACAAGGGCTAAAAGGAAGAAGCCTCTTTTCTGATTTAAGCCTTTCCGATGCCGAAAAGCTACCGGTCTATCCGTCATTTCTCTCATTATTTTCCTCATTGATCATCGTTATGAAATCTTGGTCTCTCTAATGAATGTTCTGGGACTCTAACTGAATGACGACCAGCTCCTGGGGATTAAAGAGGCGAAAGGGCGTCCCGGCCCGGCCCATTCCCGCGGAGACAATCATGGATTTTTCCTTGTCCGTATAAAGTCCTCGGTCATACTTGGGAAATAAGCTCCCTTTCGGGGTGAATACGCCCCCGACAAAAAGCCACCGTAATCCCCCGCCATGAACATAACCGGAAAGAGTAAGATCGGCCCCCCACTTCTTATAATCCTCCCAATAAAGCGGATGGTGGGCAAGAAGGATCCGGTAATCTTTTCCCGCTGGTTTTTCTAAAAACTGACCTACCGGAAGATCTGTCGTCTTCGGATCTGCCTCATAATAGGAGGGATCAGGAACCAGGCCAGAAAGGGTGATGGATGCTCCCTGCCTAAGAATCGGTACGGACTCGTTTTCAGCAAAAATAACGCCGGCATCCTTGAGCGCCTGGTAAAAGTCTTTTTGATTCTGGACTTTCGCATCTCGGTAAAGCTCCGCATTGCCACGGATATAATAAGTGGGATAGGTCTTGGCAATCTCTTCAAAGGAATTCGCCAGCGCCTTGGCGTTTTTATCCTTAAAGGACTGAAGGCTTCCTGTGAGGACAACGATATCCGGCTTGACCTGATCAATGGCTTCTTTCAGTTTGATCCCACGTTCTCCGTAAATATGTCCGTCCAGATCAGAAACCTGGGCGATGGTAAATTGATTAAAGGCATTTGGGATCCGGGGGGACTTTACCGTGTAGGTGGTCGTTTTAAAGGTCAGATTCGACCGGTAAAAAGAAAAAAGGATGATTAGGGCAAAAACAAGCCAAAAAATCGAATTGGTCAGGGCCTTGGATTTTCTCTTTCGCTCTTCCTCCAAAGCCTTTTTTTTCATTTTTTTCTTGCTGGTCATCTCTCGCTACTTTCTTTTCTCCGCGTCCAAAAAACGAATGGCGGCCATGGCTGCAATACAGCCATCTGCCGCGGAGGTAACGGCCTGACGGATCATTTTTGTCCGGACATCTCCCGCCGCATAGACCCCCTCAATTCCGGTTTCCGTTGAAGCATCAGCCTTGATATAGCCATGATCCAGTTCCAACTGATCTTTAAAAAGGGCGGTATTGGGCAGGTGGCCGGCAAAGATAAAAAGGCCCATCTCTTCTTTTATTGTCTTTTCTTCCCCAGTTTCGTTATTTCGAATGACAATGCCTTCTAATTTCTCTTCACCCAATAGTTTGACGACTTCGGTATTTAAAATCACTTCTATGTTTTCTTTGTTTTTGGCCTGGTCCTGGAGGAAGGCAGAGGCGCGCGGATGAGGCCCCCGATAGAGAATCGTCACTTTTTTTACGATGTCCGAAAGGGATAGGCCCTCATCAAAAGCCGCATCTCCCCCACCGACTACATAGACAGGAAGCCCCTTGTAAAAGGCTCCATCACAGGTTGAGCAGTAGGAGACGCCAAAGCCGGAAAAATCTTCTTCTTTTTCCAGTCCCAGTTTCCTTGGCGAAGAACCGGTCGCGATAATGACCGTTTTCGCAAGATATTGGTTCTTTTTTCCGCTTAGGATTTTGGGCTTCGCCTTTAAATCGACCGCTTCCAGGTCATCGCTGGCAATTTCAACGCCGAAATGCCTGGCCTGATCCTGCATTTTCTCCATGAGCTCGGCCCCGCTTTCAGAAATGGCCCCAGGGTAATTTTCAATTCGGACCGTTTCATTGACCTGCCCGCCCAAAAGATTATTTTCAATCAACAACGTTTTCTTTAGCGCCCTGCCGGCATAAATTGCTGCGGTAAGCCCTGCAGGCCCGCCGCCAAGAATCACAACATCATACATAAACTATCTCCTTATCGCAAACGATGGTTTTCATCGACTCTGATCTATAGCTATTTTAGCAGAAGTCTCCTAAGAAAATGAATCCAGTCTGACCAGATTCCTTTTTTCCTGTTCCTTGGCCCACTTTTCATAACGCTGATGAGCGGTAAAAAAGAGAAGCTGACGGCCAGTTTCCTGGGCATAGTCCGTCAAAAAATGAAAAGCCCGCTCAGCCCGAAGATCGTCATAATAGACAAAGGGATCATCCAAAAATACAGGAAGGTCCTTTTCCGGATTCATGAGGTCGATCAGGGCGATACGAAGAGAAAAATAGGCCTGTTCCGCGGTCCCTGTGCTTAAAAGCTTCCAGGAAATTACTTTTCTCGTCGAAGCTTCTTCCACGGCAAGGTCAAATTCACGATTGACTTTGAGCTTTTTATAACTTTCGCCTGTCAACCGGCTAAGCACCTCTCCGGCTCGTTCATTGAGAAGCGGGCTAAAGCTATTTTCGGTGTCCTGGTAGGCTTCCTGCAAAATTTCCTGGGCAAGGTCCAAGGCTTCTTTTTTTTCCAGCAGGACCTTTCGCTTTTTTTCTTCTTCGCTGATTTGAAGGGCGATGGTCTCCGCTGTCGCCTTGCCGGCAAAACGTTCCCGGATGGAGGATTCGCTCTCCACAATTTCAAGACGACAAGCCGCGATTTCTTCGAGGAGGTCATGGTTATTCTGATCTGCCTTAGCCATGGCCTGAGCCAAATCATCCGCTGACTTTGGCTCTTCTTGAGAAAGACCCGATTCCATCAGTTCCCGCTGAAAATCTTCTTCGGTCATCTCCTGGAATTTTTCGGGAAGTGACCGGTAAAGGTGATCCCAAACCAGCTCCTGATCATGAAGCTTTTGCAGGGTCTGCTGAATCTCACGGAGTAGATTTTCCCATTCCAAAGAGGGATCTTCTTCCCTCTTTCTTTTGTTTGCGGAAAGGCCCCCATCGGCCTTTGACCTTTCTTTTTTCTCCCAGTTGGCGCTCACTTTTTCAAAACGATAAGAAAGCTCCTCTTGTCTTTTTTGATCGGCCAATTCCTCTTCTTTTCTCTTCTTTTCCGCCCTTTCTTCCATTTCTTTTTTCCGCTTCAAGTCCAACTGATCCGACTGGAGTTGGTAAAACTGATCCTTTAAAAGGCCTTCTTTTCTTTGGAGTTCATTTTTCCTTTGGTCAAGGTCATCTTTTCGAATGGATAGCTGGGTTTTGACTTTTTTAAGCCCATCCAAATCGGCATTGATTTCATTGAGGCGGGACTTTAGGTTCTTGTGAAGCTTTTGCTCTTCTTCCATCGCTGTCACTCGTTCCTGAAAGGCCTGATTTTCCAATTCAAGCATCTTTTTTTTCTGCTTTTGAAGCTGCTGATATTTTTTCAGCCGATAACTGACATAGCCAATGACAAGGCCCAAAAGGACAAAGGCGGCCAGGTAGTAATAACGGGCAGGGACCGTAGCATGGTAAATCCGATAACCAAGGAGAAATAAAAGGATAAAGGACCAGCGAAAGAGCCAGAGAAAAGCCATGTCCCGGATGCGAATCCAAAGGCTTTGCTGTTTGGGCTGAATATCCTTGATCCGTTTTACGTCTTCCTGGCTGATCGAGACCCCTGGCGCAAAGATTTGATCTTCCAATTTTTTCTTTCGTTCTTTTTGCTGATCAATCTGATCCTGTAAGGCTTTTTCCTGGTCGGCGAGAAGGGCAAGATCTTTTTCCAGGACCTGAAGCTTCTCCTCATCCATCGCTTTTTGAGCCTGAAGCATCTCTCCCCTTACGAATAGATCTTTCTCCTCCTGATCTAAAAAAGAATCCGCTTTCTCTTCCCTGGCTCGCTGGATTCTTTTTTCTCTGATCCTTCGCCACTCAGCGAGGTCTTCCTTCAAGGCGGAAAGTTCTATTTCATCCAGGGGCATTTCCTGATCATTCAGCCGATCGGATAAGAGCTGACAGTTTTCCTCAACCGACTTTAACTGAAAACGAATTTTTTTTGCTTCATAAAGAGAAGTCAGATTGAGCTGGGCCCGCAGCTCCTCCTTTTTTTCCTGAATCTCCCTTAAATTCTCATTTAAAATTTGAATCCGGCCTTTTCGCTGCTGATTTTCCCAATCTGCTTTCTTTTTGATCTCTTCTCCCGCTAAGGCTTCTTCATAACGAAGACGAAGGTCCTGAATTTTTTTTTCGATCTCTGGGATCCGTCCTCCGTTCCCCCGTGCATTGATCAATTCTTTGGAAGAGCTTTCTAAACGACTGGCAATGGAAACATAAGAAACCTTTTCATCGCCGGTTGTTTCAAGATTGACTAATCGGTCGATCAGCTGATCCTTTTTTCCCGAAGAGCTCATAACGGCTCCTTTTGACCCCACAAAAAAGCTTCTTCGAAAAGAATCGGCATTCATTTCGAAAAAAAGCTCGCCCGGAGTTTGGTTCCTTTTTAAGACGATTTCTTCCCCTGTTCGATCATTGAGAAGAATGACCTGATCTCTGGCATTCGTGGAGCCAAAGGTCCGATCCAGGCGAAAGAACTGATCCTTATCTTGAAACTGAAGCAGGACCCTGGGTTTTTCTTGAGCCTGATCAAAATACCGGTGCCGGAGATTTTGCTGGGGATCGGCGCTTCGGGAATCGGACCCATAAAAAGCCAGCTGGATGGCATCAAGAATCGTTGATTTTCCATCTTCATTTTCCCCATAAAAGACGTGGAAAGCCGGTCCAAAGTCCAGGTCGAGATCCTTAAACTTCCCGAAATGTTGAAGGTGAAGCTTTTCAATTTTCATGAAAATCCCCCTTCCTCATAGAAAGCTTTAAGGCCCAGGGTTAGGGCTTGATCAAGAATTCTTTTTTCCCTATCTTCTTCAAGGGAAGCTTCGCGATCCCTCTTATCCCCCTGAGCTTCTTCTTTTTTCAGGCCTGACCAGGAGGCGTCCTTTCCCAGCTTTTCTTTTCGGGCAAGGATACCTCGGACATAAGCACCAAAAAGGGTGCTTTTTTCCGCTTCTTTTTCCAAATCCACGGCCGGATAGGTCTGATCCCATAGGTCGAGATAGGCCGTCTGGTCTTCAAATAGAGCCGCCAGCCATTGCAAATCAATTTGCAAAGCCGGATTGAGCGCCCCTTGGAGATAGAGCCGGTAATAATTTTTCTCGGCCTCTTTTTTTTCTTCCAGAATTTGTTGAATCCGCATTTGAATATCCAAAAGAGAAGTCGCTCCGGTCAGATCAACCGGAAGCCGGTAAAACCGAGGGGGTTCAAGTTCAATAAAATCCAGATTGACCTCGAAAGGGCTCAGCTTTCCGGCATAAAAACCTCGGCGGCCCGTTTCATCAAAGCCGGATCCAAAGGGCGCTCCGCTATAGGCATAGGCCGTTTTTCCTTCGAATAAAATGGGACTTGGCTTATGAATATGCCCGAGACCCACATAGGTAAAGAAGTCCCTGGGCCAGTTCTGGGGGTGGATGGCATTGTAAACGCTAGATCCGCCGGGACTTTTGACTTCTCCATGAAAAAGCCCAAGATTGATCCAGTCGGGATCCTCTTTTCCGGGGCCCTGGATTAAAGTTGCCCAGTCTGCGGATTGGTCATAGGCAACTTTTTCGAAGGAAGACCTAAAGCCGGACCCAAAGACACTGACTTTTTTTGAAATAAGGTCAATGCGCCTGATTTCGCCTGTAAAAATCCGCACATTCTCCGGCCAGCCTTCCTGCCGGTAGGGAGAATCAATGGAGTCATAGTCATGGTTTCCAGGGGCAATAAAAATATCAAGATCTGGTCTTTTTCTAAATTCTTCCTGAACACCTTGCCAGACCTTTTGATCACACTGGCCCTCAAAAAAGTCTCCTGCAATCAAAAAAAGATCCGTCTTTTGTTCGTCCATCCAACGGAGGAGTTGGAGAAAAAGTTGGAACTTTTCGATTGCCCGTCTTTTTCCTGCCGGGCCAAGGCCAGTTAACTGCCCGCCCAGGTGAAGGTCCGCGGTGTGAAGGATTGATATCTGATTCATCCTTTCTCCTTATCGTCCGTCTCCGGTACGGTTTTGTCCGGGTTCGGTATTTTTTGGCTCAAAGGCAAAGGGGCGGTTTTCTGAAAATCTTTGACGGTCTTCTCTTTTGCGCTGATAACGGATTCGATCAGTTTGCGGGCGGGTAAGATGGATGCGCCTTCCTTAAAGCCAATCAGCTGGACCGGACCGTCGGAACTGGCGATGGTGACGTGGTCGTGGGAGCACTTTTTTCGGGCAACCGCTTCAATATACTGATCAGCGGTTTCCGCCTCCTGGGTAAAGACGACGTATACGCCCCCCCTTTTTGTAATGGATCGCTTTCCCCCTTTCACTTGATAGGCGTCAAAAACAACCACGATCTGGCTATCAATAAGGGCCGAAAATTCGGATAATTGATCGATGAATAAGGACCTGGCCTGGTCCAAATTACTTTCGACAAGTTCACGAAGTCCGGGCCATTCATGTACTATATTATATCCATCTACCAGGAGCCAGGCCGTCTGATCTTTCGTTTTTTCCTGAACATTTTGCCCATTCTCCTTCTTTTTTTCCAGGATCTTTTCTTTTCGTTTTTGGTCCTGATACTTTTCGGCTCTTCTTTTTGCCTTTTCCCGATCGGTATTCGCATAAAAGGTTTCCCGGAAGATTTGAATGATTTCGTCTTGGCCAATCGAAAGATTTTTTTCCTGAGAAGGCCTTCTTGCATTTCTTGCGGCCAGATTATCTCCTGGCCCTTCCTGTACTTGGTCCATCCATCCTTCTTTATTCTTTTCCCTTCCTTTTTCCACGGGAAGTGAGGCGAAGGATTTCACCTGATCCCAGGGAACAGAAAATCCAGCCCCATGGAAACAAAAAATCGATCCGGGAGGAAAATCCTGATCCTCTAAGGGATCGTAAGCCATCTTTTCGATGACCTCTTCCGGATTCGGGCAAGGGATATCTCCGGAAGGCCAAAGGTCAATCTTTGCCTTCCCGCGGCTTTGCCGGGGAAGGGAAGTGAAATAAGGGGATAAGACAGAAGCGGGGCCATGTCCCGAAAAGCGGACCTCTTCCCCCCTGATTTCATCTTCCAGATCCTCAATAAAAAGGCCGGTGAGTTCCTGATAGACTCTTCCCATCTGCTCCAGGGGAAGGTCAATGGAAAATGTCAGTTCCGGCTCCAAAAGAATGGCCTTGGCTTCCATCAGACCCTGCCGAATCGCTCGCCGGGTTGCCCGGCGAAAATCCTGAGCCTGACTATGGGCAGTGTCTTTAAACGATAAGACGGTTATGTGGACATCCGTTAAGGGGGAGCCCGTCAGGACGCCAGGAATGTCTTCTTGGACGGCCTCTTCAATCACCCGAATAAGCGACGCTTTTTGGGGGTCAACCGGTAAAGGAGAGGTAAAGGTCTTTCCCTGATTTCTTTCAGCTGCCTCTAATAAAAGATGCACTTCGGCATAGTGCCGAAGGGGTTCAAAGTGTCCCACCCCAACGACAGCGCCTTCTATCGTTTCTCGATAATCGAGTTTCCCGGTTGAAAAAGCAAGCAAAATCCCCTCTTCCCTGAACTTTTCCTCGATAATCTCTAAAAATAAAGGGCCCATGGCAAAAAATTCAACCGCCTCTTCCTTTCCCAGTCCTTGAACTTTCATTTCCGGGAAAATGTCCTGATACTTTCTCGCTAGCCGTAAAAGTTCTTCATAGGCTCCACCGTCTTTTCGGCGCATCCGATAGCGAAAAATCGGTCGAAAGGAGGTTTTTGTTTTTTTCTCTTCGCCCAGCCATTGACCTGAATAAAGATGACTGGGGCCGACCAGACAGGCAATCTGACCGGCAGAAATTTTGGGAAGAGTTTGGTAGCTTTCTCCATTATAGCAACGAAGTTCATGGATTTTTTCCTCTCCCAGGGTTTCTTTAGCCCGTACGCTTCCACTGAAAAGGCGGATATGGGTAAGGCGGGTGTTTTTCTCATCAAAGGAGATTTTATATACTATGGCCTGAAAAGAAGGATTTCGGAAAGGGGAGGGAGAAAAGCGCAAAAGCTCTTTAAAAAGATCGGCAAGGCCTTGTCCTTGCACCGCTGAAAGGAAAAAAAGAGGAAAGATTACCCTATTTCTGATTTCTTTTTGCCAATCCTTGTATGAAAGGTCTCCCTCCTGGAAATATTTTTCCATAAGAATGGGCGAAGCCATGGCCAGGGCTTCCTTTAAAGGAGCTTCCTCCTCCTGAAAAGAAACTACCCCTTCTCCAAAGGCTTCTTTTAAGGCTTGAATCTCCGCCTTCCGGTTCACTTTTCCCCGATCAACTTTGTTGATGACTAGGAAAAGGGGAATTTTTTCTTCTTTCAGCCGTCTCCACAGGGTTTTGGTAAAGGCCAAGACCCCATCCTGCGCATCCAGTAAGAGGATCGCCAGATCCAAAACCGGAAGAATGCGGTTCATTTCCGGGGCAAAATCCTGATGGCCAGGGGTATCAATCAGGATATATTCCTGATCTTGAACCGTGAACCGAGCCTCCTTAGAAAAAATCGTCAGTCCCCTTCTTTTTTCAATGGAATCGCTGTCCAAAAGCTTTTCTTTCTCTGGCGTCCCTTCGTCCATTTGTTTTTGGGGGAAAAGGGAGAGATTTGGGCCGGGCTGATCCTGGAAGGAATTTTGATCTCGTTGATCCTGGGGAAGCTTTTGGCCTTTTGAGTAGGAAAGAAGGGCATGGATGAGAGAGGTTTTTCCTGCATCTACATGACCTAAAAATCCAATGGTAATGGGTCTTTTCATTGCCTTTCCTTCCTTTTAAAAAAGAGGAACCTTCCGCCTTCCTTTGGATAAAATAGAGAAAGCAATAAGGAGGATCCTATGGAGAAAAATATCATTGCTTTGGTGGAGCCGGAAATCCCCTACAATACCGGAAATGTCGCAAGAACGTGTGTGATCACCAATACCCGGCTTCTTTTGGTCAGGCCCCTTGGCTTCCGGCTGACGGACCAAAAGATTCACCGGGCCGGAATGGATTATTGGCCTCAGGTGGACCTGGAAATCGTCGATTCCATCGAAGACTTCCAGAAGGAAATGGAAGATCTGGTCCGGGAAAAGTCTTACGTCCCTTATTATATTGAAACCAATGGGAAGAAGAACATCAGCCAGATGGACCTGGCTAAAGAGCCCTGTCTTCTTGTCTTCGGATCGGAATCCTCAGGCCTTCCCAAAGAGTTTTTAGCGGCCCACCC
>CABTZP010000009.1 GCA_902489375.1 uncultured Tissierellia bacterium
ACATAGCCAAGTGGTAAGGCCAAGGTCTGCAAAACCTTTATCCTCAGTTCGAGTCTGAGTGTCGCCTCTTGTTCTGCTGGTTTTTCAAAAAACCAGCAGAATTTTTTTTTGGCTTTTCTGACTGGCATAGCCGCTAAAGGCTTAACCCGGCCCCTGATCATGCTATAATGACATACGAAGCATTGGCATTTTCGCGTTTTAAAAGGGGGAAAAAGATGGAAGCGCATATCAAAAATTTTGGAATTGATCAGTTTAACCGGCAGACTATGCAGGAGCGCTTGCCAAAACCCGTTTACCAGGCTTATATTGCCTCCATGCACAATGAAGGGGTAATTAACCGTGAAACGGCGGATTCGATTGCCCATGCCATGAAAATTTGGGCCATGGAAAGGGGAGCGACTCATTTTTGCCATTGGTTTCAGCCCTTAAGCGGAAAAACGGCAGAAAAACACGTTGCGTTTCTTCAGCCGGATTCTTCAGGACAGCCCATCACCCGGCTTTCCGGAAAGGCTCTAATTAAAGGGGAGACGGATGGGTCCTCTTTTCCGACCGGGGGCCTCCGTGATATTTTCGAAGCCAGGGGATACACCTTTTGGGATACGTCTTCCTATGCTTATGTTCGAGGCCATGTCCTTTATATTCCCAGCGTCTTTATGTCCTATTCCGGGGACAAGCTCGATATGAAGCTCCCCCTATTAACGGCGAAGCAGGCCCTGTCCACGCAGGCCACTCGTGTTTTGCATCTTTTAGGCCGAAAAGAGATCCGCTATGTCGAGCCGATGCTGGGCCTGGAACAGGAATACTTTTTGGTTAACCGAGAAGAAGCGATGAAAAGGCCAGACCTTCTCTACTGCGGGCGCGCTCTTTTTTCCGCAGATATGCCGAAAGGCGGAAAATATCAAGATACCTACTTCGATCATGTCAGCGAAGAGGTTTCCGCTTTCATGAGGGAAGTCAATGATGAGTGCTGGAAACTGGGCATCTACGCATCCATTGAACACGGCGAAGCTGCCCCCGGTCAATATGAATTTTCTTCCATCTATACCGATGCGATAACGACCATTGATCAAAATCTTCTCGTCATGGACATTCTTCAAAGGGTGGCCGAACGGTGCGGACTTCTCTGCCTCCTCCATGAAAAACCCTTCGGCGGCATGAACGGATCCGGGAAACACAATAATCTTTCTCTGGTCGATTCAGAGGGGGATAACCTCTTTGATCCCGGAGATGACACGATACCGAATGATCCGATTTTTATCCTCTTTATCGCGGCATTTATTGAGGCGGTGGACCGGTATCCGGAGCTTCTTCGGATGGCCTGTTCCGATGAGGGAAATGATCATCGTTTAGGGGCGGACGAAGCTCCGCCGGCCATCCTTTCGATTTATCTGGGCGAGCCTCTCCATCATCTTTTCGCTGAGCTGGCTAAGACCACAAAAATCACCCGGGTTCAGTTAAATGAGCTGATTGAACCGGTCGTGAACCTCTCTGACCTGAGCATTGAGGCGGCAGATCGGAACCGGACCTCTCCGATCTGCTTTACCGGAAATAAATTTGAATTTCGGATGCTGGGTTCTTCCTTAAACGCTTCGGCTTTAAACACCTTTCTTTTCGCCGCGATGGCTGAGTCCCTGGAAGGGATTGCGGATAAGCTTGAATCCTACGGCTCCCTCGGACCGGAAGGCGTTCGCTCCGCCATTGTGGAAATTGGCCATGCCATCCTTCAGAGCCACGACAAGATTCTATTTGCTGGCGATGGCTATTCCGGGACCTGGACCGAAGAGGCGGAAAGAAGAGGCCTTCCTAATATCAGCTCTTATCTCGATACCCTGGAGGTCCTGGAAGATCCTCGAACCATCCAGCTAACCGAGCATTTTAACGTTCTCAGTCAGGATGAGCTTCTTGCTCGAAAGGCCGTTTTGATCCGTCAGTATGTCCATTCGGTGAAAACCCAGGGCCGGATCATTACCCGGATGGCCCAGGAAGGAATCTATCCGGCTTTACTGCGCTATCAACGGCTCCTGGATCAGGTCGCCCAAGGAGAAAGAAGTCAGTCGGCCAAAAGGCGGGCCCAGCGAAACGCGAAATTTTTAGATACCCTGGATCAAATGACCATTGATCTTAATGACCTCATCAACCGGATTATTCAGGAAGAAGATGAGGAAAAAGTCGCCCATGCCATGCAAAAGGACCTGGTCCTGGCCATGGAAAAGCTTCGCGACCTTTGTAATGAAATTGAACTCTATACGCCCTATGATCTCTTTCCCTATCCCTCACAAGACCAGCTGGTGATCCAGTAGAAAGGCAACAGGCAATGACAGAATTAACCAATCCTTCCATCCTTCCCGGTTTTATGGAACTTTTACCGGAGGAACAAGTCCTTTTCGATCAGATGAAAAAGACAATTGAAGACCAATTTATCCTTTACGGCTTTTGGCCCCTGGATACCCCGGCCATCGAGAAAATGGATATCCTTTTAGCCAAAGGCGGGGGAGAAACCTCAAAGCAGATTTATCGGATTGAAAAGGGAGATCATTCCGCGGAACAGGCCCTGCGCTTTGATCTGACCGTTCCCCTGGCAAGATATGTGGCTCAGTATAGCCAAAAGCTCTCATTTCCCTTCCGCCGCTACCAAATCGCGAAGGTTTACCGGGGTGAGCGCAGCCAGAAAGGACGTTACCGGGAATTCTACCAATGTGACATTGATATCGTAGGAAAAGAACAGCTTTCCCTCATTAATGACGCCGAAATTCCAGCGGTGATCGATCAAATTTTCCAAAAATTCGCCCTGGCCCAGCCCATTTTCCATATCAATCATCGGGGGCTCTTAAACGGATTTTTCGCCACCCTTGGAATCAAAGATTCGACTGAAGTCCTTCGGGCGATTGATAAGCTGGCTAAAATCGGAAAAGAAGAGGTCCGCTCTTTACTTTTGGAGGCTGGCCTTTCTTCGGAGAACACCGATAAAATCTTTTCTTTTTTAGAGATTAGCGGATCCAATCAGGAGAAGCTGGATCAATTGAATAAAATGGCCCAGGAAAATAGTGATTATCCCGAATTCCTTCAGGGGATTGAGGACCTTTGCGCCGTTTATAAGAATATGTCAGCTTTTGGAATCAGCGAAGAGCGGATCGAGATTGATCTTTCGATTACCCGAGGCCTGGATTACTATACGGGGATGGTCTATGAAACCTTTCTTAAAGGCTATGAAGAAATTGGCTCAATTTGCTCAGGCGGAAGATACGATGACCTGGCTTCCAACTTTACCCGGGAAAAGTTGCCCGGGGTGGGCCTGTCCATTGGCCTGACCCGCCTTTTCTACCAGCTCAGCGCAGCAGAACTGATCCAGCCTAAAAAAGGAGATTATCTAAAAGCCCTTGTGATCCCTATGGCCGAGGAGGATCTTTCCTACGCCATTGATCTAGTAAAAAGATTACGCCATGAAGGACTGGTTTCTCAGCTCTATGCTGAAAAAGGAAAGATGAAAAAGAAGTTCTCCTATGCCGATTCCATCGGCGCCCGTTTTGCCTTCATCTTAGGAGAGAATGAAAGAACAGAAAAGAAGGTTTCTCTTAAGGATCTTTCCACGGGCGAACAAAAGACGATGCCCTTAGAAGAAGCCATTGACCTCATAAAATATCATTCCAACTGAACTCCATGATTTCCTATACTGGGGATATGGCTTCTTAAAGCATCGAATGAAAATGGCAAAAGAGAACGCATAAGTTCATGGGATGGATGATGAAAAAAAAGAAAGGACCGTCAAAGGAAAATCATTTGGCGGTCCTTTCTTTTTTAGGAACGATGGAATGACTCTTTTTCATGCTGGCGGAGCAGAATTTTTCGCCACCACATAGTTTAATAAAGATTTAATGTTTACTCATTTAAAATCCTTTATAATGGCATTATGTGGTTAAACTGGATAAAAAAAACACTAGATATCGTTTTTCGGCGAAGCTAGGCGGAGGATTTTATGAGTAAAGTAAAAACTTTTTTCACAGGACATAAAAAAGCGATCGTGACCCTTGGCGCAGTTATCCTGGGGGCGATTCTTGCCTATGTTTTCTTTTTTCAATCCCGAGACGCGGCGATGATCATCAGTCCCCAGGAACTGACCCTTCTGGAGAAAAAAGAATTTATCAAAGCAGTCAGTGAAAATGGGGTGACAAAGAGCGAAGATACCTTGGAGGTCTTTGCTTCTAAGGCCCTGCCGGTGAAAGACATCCATGTCGAGGTGGGAGATCGGGTGAAGAAGGATCAAATTTTAGCTGAACTGGATGACTCTGCGATTAACGAAGAGATTGAAAAAACGAAGGCAGCGATGGCCTCCAGCGGCCGCTCGTCATCGGCTCAAATCCAAAACGCGAAAGCCCAGCTGGCGGAAGCGCAAAAAAGATTGGCCGATGGGACGAATCCCTCTCTGGTGAGTGCAGAAAATGCCGTCATTTCCGCTTACGATGCCTGGCAGGCCCAGGAAAAAACCTATCAGGACTTTGACCGGTCTTTAAGGCTGGGTTACAACGATGCGATCACTGCCGCCGAAGCCAATGATCATTCTCTTCTTAATGCCAAAGCGCAGACCAGGTTAAACTATGATCAGTCCCTCTCTTCCGCCCAGCGCAGTGCGCTGACTGCTGAACAGAGTCTTCTGCTTGCCGAAGAAAAAGAAAAAGAAGCCATAAAACTTCAGAAGCTGGAAAGAGATTTTTCATTAGATATTAACCACCTGACCAGGCACATTGAAGAAGCAACCATAGCCCTGGAATCAGCGGCCGCCCCCAAACCGGATTATCAGTTTGTATTTCAAACCTTTTCCGAGATTGAAAAGCTTCAAAAACAGGTCGTTTCTTCCGGGGTGAACTTAATTTCAGCTAGGAACAGGGAAAACGCGTATTATTGGGATAAAAATCACCTTTCTTCAAGTACGCTTAGCTCTCTGGAAAAGAAATTTCAAAGCCTCTGTGAGGATCTATCGAATGCGGAAGATCGGTCGAGTCAGCTGGTCATTCAAGCGAGCGTAAGCTCTGAATTAAAAAAGGATATTTCCGGCATGAAAGATACCCTTTCCCTGATGCAGATGGATCTTCAGAACCTTTCTTCTCTTCTTGCAGGGGTAAAATCCGACCAGGCTCAGTATCAGGCCAAGGCAGCGGGGGGACCGGACGCTCAGAACGCGGATCAAAAGGCCCTGGAGCAAAATGCTCTTCAGGATCAGATCGCCGGGGGAAATCTGGCCTTTTCAGATGATCAAAAGGCAAAAACCCAAATGAACCTCCAGGATCGGCTCAGCACCCTCCGCAAAAACGCGGATGATGCCAAGCATTCTTATGACAGCGCCGTCAAAAATTTGGAGGTAGCCAAAGTGATGGCCCAGGATGAGATTCATTCCCTTCAAAGGGCCGTCAATCTCGCCCAGGCTGGGGGAGATAACACCATCAATGAAGTTCAGCTGAAGTTTCTCAAAAATGACCTGGAAAAATCTCTATTAAAGGCGCCCATTGAGGGGACGGTTACGGAGCTAAATCTAACCAAAGGGCAAGTACCTAATACTTATGCGGTTAAAATTGAAACGGTTGATCGGCTGATCGTCGAATCTCAGGTAAAAGAATTTGATGTCAATGACGTTAAAGTCGGAACGCCAGTGGAAATCAGCTCAGAAGCCTTATCAGCGGATAAGGTCTTTTACGGGAAAGTTGAATCGGTAGATCCGGTTCCCATAGCTTCTCTTTCTTCTGCTGGAGCCCAGGCGCCATCAAACGAAGTGCGCTATAAAGTTCGAATCAGTCTTGATCATGAAGATCGGGCGATCCGTCCGGGCATGAACGTTCGAATCAAATATATTTTAGACCAAAAAAAAGATGTTTTCGCTGTCCCCTCCAATGCAGTCTATGAAAAGAATGGAAAATCCTTTGTTATGGTCATGACAGAAGGACCGAATGCTCAAATCCGAGAAGTGGAAGTGAAGGTTTCCGGCGAGAACGATTTTGAGACGATTATTTCGTCGGATCAGATTAAAGCGGGAACCCAGATCATCAACGCGCCAGATACGTACAGCCCAGGTCTTAAAGTTCGTCTGGGCGAAAAAAAAACCAAAGAAAAACCCTAAAGATTAGCCGGCAGGCTGATTTTTGAACGTCCACCAAGGAGCATGCTTTGGAACAGATCATTCAAATGAGAAAGATCTTTAAAAGATATTATATTGGCGAACCCAATGAGCTGGAAATTCTTCATGGGATTGATCTGGACATCTACCGGGGAGAGCTGTTAAGCATTGTTGGAGCTTCCGGTTCCGGAAAATCGACGCTGATGAATATTATTGGTCTTTTGGATCGGCCCACCGAAGGAACGTATTTTCTCATGGGTGAGGACACCGCTAAAAAAAATGATGAAAATCTTTCCAAACTTCGAAGTAAAGAAATTGGTTTTGTCTTTCAAAACTTCAACCTGATTCCCAGGCTAACCGCCCAAAAAAATGTGGAACTGCCCATGCTCTACTCGAAAGTTCCTGCTAAGGAAAGATCTGAGCGGGCGATCGCTCTTTTAGAATTGGTGGAGATGGCGGACCGAAAAGACCATGCCCCCAACGAGCTTTCCGGAGGGCAGAAGCAAAGAGTCGCTATCGCAAGGTCTTTGGCAAATGATCCCCATCTTATTTTGGCGGATGAGCCGACGGGCGCCCTCGACTCCAAGACGGGCCATCTGGTGATGGATCTATTTAAAAAACTCAATCAAGAGCAAAACCGCACGATTGTTCTAATCACGCATAATTTGGATCTGGCGAAAGAATCGACCCGCTTGGTTCATATGGTAGATGGGAGACTGGACGAATGGGATTCTTAGAAAATAGCAAAGTCGCCCTCGAAGGCCTCCGTTTAAATAAGATGAGGACTTTTCTTACCATGCTGGGTATTATCATCGGGATTTCTTCCGTTATCGCCATTATAACGATCGGCGATTCTATGGCCAATACGGTCAATCAGGGCCTGGATTCTTTCGGCTCTTTGTCGATCATGGTCAATGTGACTCCGCGCGAATCTTTTTCCTGGGAAGATTATTCGACGAAGGATGCCCTGAAAAAGGACGATATTGAACAAATGAAGACCCGATTCCAGGATCGCATTGATTCGATTGTTTTTGAAGGGCCCTCTGTTCCCGCAAGCCTTTCTCAGGGCCGGAAGAAAGCGAAAATCCGCGTTAGCTCCGTCAGTCCCGGGATGAGCAAAGTATTGAATATTAATATGATTACCGGACGATTTCTCGCCGATGTTGACGTGAATGAAGAAAGGGAGGTCGCGGTCATTTCCGACTCCGTGGTGGAAAAGCTTTTTAATGGAGAAACGAAAAAAGTCCTAGGAACCATGCTGACGGTGGATACAGGAAGTCAGTCGAACACCTACACGATTGTTGGGATTTATAAGTATGAGCCAATAAATTTCGGGGTTCTGGGCGGGCAGGGAGAAGATGACCCCACTGATTTCTATATCCCTTATTCTGTCGGAAGCCGGCAGTATGGGTCGGCGAACAGGGATGAGGGTTTTTTTAGCTTTTTGGTTGTCGCGAAAGAAAGAGATGATATTTCGAGCCTTTCTTCAGATATGGAGACTTTTTTTAATGATCGGCAGTATGCGAATAACGATAAATTTACAGTCCGCTCTCAGACTTTTGAGTCCCAGCTCAACCAGGTTACGCAGATCATGTCCACCATCCAGCTTGCCATCGGTGGAATTGCAGCAATCTCTCTGTTAGTAGGCGGGATTGGCGTGATGAATATCCTCCTAGTCTCCGTGACGGAAAGAACGCGGGAGATTGGGATTCGAAAGGCCTTGGGGGCAACCTACCGGGACATTCGAGGGCAATTTATCACCGAATCGGTGATCATCTGTATTATCGGAGGGATTTTTGGAATTTTGCTCGGTTCTCTGGTCGGCTATCTAGTCAGCCTCGTTTTGAAAGCCCCGACCCTTCCCTCGATTCCCGCCATCCTCATCGCGGTTGGCTTTTCCATGGCCATCGGCATCTTTTTTGGCTATTATCCGGCATCCAAGGCGGCAAAGCTCAATCCCATTGATGCCCTTCGCTATGAATAGTTTTTTTGGGAATATTTGAAAAACCAGCCGAGAAAGGCTAGAATAAAGTGAATTGAATAGGCAAAGTGAGGAAAAGAGTAAGGGGCCAGGATGGCAAACAGAGAGAAGAAACTAGGCTGAAAGTTCTTCCGAAGTCGGACCCGCTGAAAACCAGTTCTGATTGCCAGTTTTAAATTAAGAAGCAAATAGGGTGGAACCACGATGACATCGTCCCTAGACCGTGTCATCGTGGATTTTTTATGGAAGAAGGAGAATTTCGATGAAGATTTTAACCAAAGATGGATCAGCTTTAGAATTACAGAAAGGGGCCAGCGCCCTGGAAGCCGCGGAGAAGATCAGCTCCGGATTGGCAAGAGAGGCAACGGCAGCAACCATCAATGGAGAAGAAAAAGATCTCCGTGATCCGTTAAAGGAGGGAGATGTTCTAGAAATTAATACCTTTCGTGATGAGTATGGACGGTGGGCCTTCCGTCACAGCTCTGCCCATGTTTTAGGACAGGCAATCGAGCATCTTTATCCCGGCGTTCAGCTTGCCATCGGACCTGCGATTGATGAGGGCTATTATTACGATTTTGACTTTGGCGATCGGGTTATCACGGACGAGGACCTTCCAAAAATTGAGGAAGAAATGAAGAAGATCATCAAAGAGGACCTGAAAATTGAACGCTTCACTCTGCCAAGGCAAGAAGCGATCGACTATTTTAAAAAAAATGGTCAGTCGTATAAGGTGGAACTGATTGAGGACCTGCCGGAAGAGGCGACAATTAGTTTTTATAAACAGGGAGATTTCACCGACCTTTGCGCTGGCCCACACCTGATGTCCACAAAGCCGATTAAGGCGTTTAAGCTTACTTCCATCGCTGGCGCCTACTGGCGGGGGGATGAGCATCGGCCCATGCTGACCCGGATCTATGGGACTTCGTTCCCCCAGAAAAAGCTTCTGGAGGAGCACCTTGAACGGATTGAAGAAGCCAAAAAGCGCGATCACCGGAAAATCGGAAAAGAAATGGGGATCTTCGCCATTATGGAAGAAGGCCCAGGCTTTCCCTTCTTCCTTCCTAAGGGGATGATCCTGAAAAACACCCTGATTGATTACTGGAGAGATCTTCATCGGAAGGCGGGCTATGATGAAATTTCCACCCCCATCATTTTAAGCCGCAAGCTCTGGGAGACTTCCGGTCACTGGGACCATTATCGGGAAAATATGTATACGACAACGATCGACGAAGAAGACTATGCGATTAAGCCCATGAACTGTCCGGGGTCGGTCTTGGTCTATAAGTATCAGCCCCACTCTTACCGGGAGCTTCCCCTTCGCTACGCGGAGCTGGGAAACGTCCATCGCCATGAACTTTCCGGGACCCTTCACGGCCTTTTCCGTGTTCGTAACTTTACCCAGGACGATGCCCATATTTTCCTGGCCATGGATCAGATCGAAGATGAAGTCAAAAGGATTTGCAATCTAATTGACATTGTCTATAAAAAATTTGGTTTTGAGTACCGGATTGAGCTTTCAACTCGTCCGGAGGATTCCATGGGAACGGACGAGGAATGGGAACAGGCGACCAACGCCCTGAAAAAAGCCCTGATTGATATGGGAAGGGACTTTTCGATTAACGAAGGCGACGGGGCCTTCTACGGGCCAAAGATCGATTTCCATCTCAAAGACGTTTTGGGCAGAACCTGGCAGTGCGGAACCATTCAGCTCGATTTCCAGATGCCGCAGCGATTCGGGGCGGAATATACCGGAACGGACGGAGAAAAACACAGACCAGTGCTTATCCATCGGGTCGTTTTTGGTTCAGTTGAACGCTTTATCGGCATCCTGATTGAAAACTATTCGGGCAACTTCCCCATCTGGCTGGCTCCGGTTCAGGTTGAGCTGATCCCGGTCAATCTTGAGGTTCACAGCGATTATGCGAAGAAAATGAAAGAAGAGCTGGAAGAGGTTGGCGCCCGGGTTGAGCTGGATCTCCGGGAGGAGACCTTGAGTAAGAAGATTCGTGACGGCCAGCTGTCCAAAACCTGCTTCCAGATTGTCGTCGGAGATCAGGAAATGAAAGACCATACGGTTTCAGTTCGTCGCCATGGGGAAGCAGATTCCAAGATCATATCCTTCGAGGAATTCAAATCCTGGTTAAAGACTCAAATTGATACCCGGGCATAATCGGCTGTCAAAAAATTCGAGACGATCAATGAAAAACCGAGTTCACAAACAAGATCGGTGGGGCTGATTCCAAAGGCCCTATCGAATAAAGAAACGACTGTCAAAGATTTTTCTTGATGGTCGTTTCTTTTTCTTCTTTTTTTAAAAAAATTGGCCAGCCACTTTACTTCTCTATCGTGATGAAGTAGAATGAGACCAGTTAAAATTAGAAGGTCAAGATTTTCGATCAGCAAAATAAAAAAAGAGGAGAAAACCATGAAAAAATTTTTATCCATCGTCCTTGCGCTCGCGCTTAGCTTTACTTTAGTTGCCTGTGGAGGAAAGAATCCGCCGGCTCCATCAGAGGAATCTAAGGATGCTTCCGTGGCAGAGGAGTCCTCGGTCGAGGCCAGTATGAAAGAGGGAGAAAAGGATAGTGACCTGGTCAAGAAGAAGGGAAAATTAGTCGTTGGCGTTACGCTCTTTGAACCCATGGACTATCTTGTTGATGGAAAGTGGACAGGATTTGACGCGGAGCTGGCCAAGCTTTTCGCCAAGGAACTTGGCATCGAAGCCGAATTCCAGGAGATTGAATGGGCCAGCAAGGAGATTGAACTCCAGTCGGGCAACGTGGACTGCCTGTGGAATGGATTAACCTACTCAGAAGAAAGAGCCAAACAAATGGGTATGTCTGAGCCTTATATGAAGAACTTCCAGACCCTGGTCATTAAACTGACCGATAATACAGCCTATACAAAAATTGAAGATTTAAAAGGCAGATCCATCGCAGCGGAATCCGGTTCGGCGGGGGAAGAGTACATTCAAAATAAACTCAAAGACATTGGGGTCAACTATGTGGAAAAGACCTCTCAGTTAGATGCTTTAACCGAGCTTGTCGCGGGAACTTCCGACACGGCAATCATCGATTCGGTCATGGCAAAGTATTTGATCAACAAGGAAGGCTCTGATTTTGCCATTTTAACGACCAATGATGACGTATTAAAGAGTGATGACGAGGTTTACAGCGTCGCCTTCCGCAAGGACTCTGATCTGGTTGATCAGCTCAATGCCTTCCTGGCAAAGATCAGAGAAGATGGAACGCTGGAGAAGCTGGCTGACCAATATAGCCTCAAGGACGCCATCATTAAGTAAACCGTTACGAAGAAAGGGTCTAGGCTGATGTCATTTGGACAAGTCACTTTTGAATTATTTAAGGGCTTTCAGGTATCCCTTTTGCTCTTTGTCCTCACGCTGGTGTTTTCATTGCCTTTGGGATTATTGATGATGCTGGGCCTGCGTTCGAGTCATAAACTCCTTCGCGGGCTTATGGCCTTTCTCATCTGGATCATCCGGGGAACCCCTTTGATGCTTCAGCTATTGATCGTCTTTTTTGCACCCGGCCTGCTCTTTGGTTCGAAATTTTTTGGATCTCACCGTTTCCTGGCGGCGACTCTGACCTTTGTTGTGAACTATGCGGGATACTTTGCCGTGATTTATAAAGGAGGGATTGAATCCATTCCCAAAGGACAATTTGAAGCCGGGAAGGTCCTGGGTCTTAGCCGCTGGGAAGTTTTTAAACGCATCATCTTTCTTCAGATCATCAAGCAAATCCTTTCCCCAATTTCCAATGAAATCATTACGCTGGTCAAGGACACCTCCTTAGTTCGAGTCATCGCAGTGATTGAGATTATCAAGGTGGCGGAACGATTTACAGCCCAGGGACTTATCTGGCCCCTATTTTACACGGCTGTATTTTACCTGATCTTTTCCGGCCTGCTTAGTATCCTTTTCCAAAAGGCCGAAGGAAAGCTCTCCTACTTTGAACCGGCGTAAAGGGGGAAGAAAAGATGGCGTATCTGGAAGTAAGACACTTGCAAAAGTCATTTGACGGGGTCAGGATCTTAGACGATATCAGCTTTACCTTGGAAAAATCAGAAATCCTCGTGATCATTGGCCCTTCGGGTGGAGGAAAATCAACCCTGCTTCGGTGCTTGAACGATCTTGAACAAGCCGATGGGGGAGAGATTGACCTGGAAGGGAAAAAAACGGATCCAAACCAGGTTTTTGGTCTTGTTTTTCAGCAGTTCCAGCTTTTTCCCCAGTATACCGCTTTAGAAAATGTTACCCTGGCCCCTCGACTGAGGAAGATGGGGCCGGCGGCTGAAATCGATCAAAAGGGAAGGGACCTTCTTGCCCTCTTTGGCTTGGCGGATCGGACAGAAAATTATCCCCACCAGCTATCCGGCGGGCAGAAGCAAAGAGTGGCGCTGGCCAGGGCGCTGATCCTGGATCCAAAGGTCCTTTGTTTGGATGAGCCCACTTCGGCGTTAGATCCGGCCTTAACGGACATGGTGAAGGATCTCGTTTTAAGTCTTAAAGCCAGGGGGATGACCCTGATCGTGGTCACCCATGATCTTCCTTTTGGAAAGAAGATCGCGGATAAGATACTGTTTCTTGAAAATGGAAAGCTGACCGCGCATCTTTCAGAGGAAAGAAGACAAAGCTACGGACTCTAAAGTAAAGTTTGATCCCTCCCGTCTTTTCCTATCGCCGTGAGGGAGAACATATCATCTAACCCTTTTTACCATTCTTTTTGCAAGTATTGACTCTCCTTTGTTTTTCAGGCATTTTTTGCCGTAAAAACAAAGGAGAGTCAATCTTTTGTCAGCTCATGCCTTGAGAAACTGTTGGTGTCGTTGATCTCTTCACGAAAGCCTGATATGATTTTTTCATTAGACATCATGAGGAACTTTACATGAACAACACTGTGTTTGCCGAAGACATGGGGGATCATGCCTGGGTTCCGCTGGCAGAGAAGCTTTAAGGCGTCAATGATAAAAAGGGGAAAAGATCGAATAAAAAACTTCCTGATCAGTTGGAGAGCGGCCCCGATGAACAAAAAAAAGCCTACTTCGCACACAAGGCGAAGTAGGCTTTTTGCTGATTTTTATCTAACCATCTCGATTAAATTTTTGAAGTCTTCGGGCTGGTGGATTGCCATTTCTGACAATACTTTACGGTTCAGATTGATGTCTTTTTCTTTTAGACCATGCATAAAGGTCGAATAGTTGATTCCATTTGCCCGGCAGGCCGCGTTGATTCTCGCGATCCAAAGCTGACGGAATTGGCGTTTGCGCTGCTTACGTCCGACATAGGAATAGCTTAACGATTTAATAACGGCTTGCTTCGCTGTCCGGTATAAGGTGTGTTTCGACCCATAATATCCCTTGGCCTGCTTGAGGATTTTCTTATGATTTTTCTTGGCGTTCACGCCGCCTTTTACTCTTGCCATAATTTCACTCCATCCTAAAGGTCTTAACGAGGCAGCATTTGATCAATGCGCTTCATATCGCTCTTGTCTACCATTGCGGGCTTGCTCAGCTTCCGAATGGTTTTTTGCGGCAGATGTCCGGTAATATGGTTCATTCCGGCATGCCAGCGTTTCAGTTTGCCGGAACCGGTGCGCTTAAAACGCTTCGCTGAAGCGCGATGAGTTTTCATTTTAATTTTCTTCGCCATCATTTCCTCCTTGATTATCCGGATTAGGATTTAAAACCATCACCATATTCCGGCCTTCCATTTTCGGTTTTTTATCGACGACACAAACATCGCCTAAGAGTGCGACGAGTTCTTCTAAAACCTTTTCTCCCTGGATCGTGTGACCCATTTCACGGCCCCGAAAGCGAACGGTAACTTTTACATCGTCCCCATCTTCCAGAATTTCCCGAATCTTATTGGATTTGGTTTCCAGATCGTGCGAGTCAATTCTGGGAGAAAAGCGCATTTCGCGGGTCTCCTTCATCTTTTGCTTCTTGCGCTGTTCTTTTTGCTTTTTTAAGGTGTCATACCGGTACTTGCCATAATCCATCAGTTTAGCCACAGGGGGCTTGGCGTTCGGCGCCATCAGGACAAGATCAACTGATTTTTCCTCGGCCATGGCCAGGGCATCCTCGATGGTTAGGATACCGACTTGTTCACCGTCATCATCAATGAGGCGGACACTTTTTGCCCGGATTTCCTCATTAATTGTCAATTCTTTAATAACGCACCTCCCAAATCGATTAAGCATAAAAAAAGCGGGCAAGCGCCCACTACACTCATCAAGTCGGGAAAAGCAAAATCCAGACCGTTTAAGAAGGACCGAACGTCTCAAGAGCCGTCGGTGAGAGTGGGAGCTCTACTTCACTTGGTTAGTATACGCTTTGGCGGATTTCCTGTCAAGGCGAAGATTGATTCTCTGGGAATTCATGAATATAATTTGATCAAGCGAATGGAAATGATCAAGGAGAAAAAGTCAGAATCATGCGCACCCTGGAATCAGATCAAAATCATAAATTTAAAGTTTGGAAAAGGCTCAAATCATCTCGAGGTCGGAAAAAAGAAGACGCTTTTTTGGTCGAAAGTCAGAAGCTCGTGGCTGAGGCCCTTTTCAGTTCACTTGAGGCGGAAAGCTTGATATTTCGGAAATCAGACGCCCTTTCTGCCCAGGAAAAACTTGCTGATCAGCTGAAAAAAAGAACATCGTCGGATCAAAATGCTTTGGATCCGCTTTTTCACCGCGCCTTCGTTCTTCCGGATTTTCTTTTTGCTCAGCTTTCACAGATGGAGTCTTCCGATGGGGTGCTCGCGGTTTTTCGCAATCGTCTGAGCCGACCCTTTTCGGAAAAAAAAGACAAAAAGATTAAAGGGAAGGGGCTGCTTTTAGATCATATCCAGGATCCGGGCAATGCCGGAGCGATTCTGCGGTCGGCTGAGGCCTTTGACTTTGGACCGATTCTATTGGTGGACACCGTGGATATCGAAAATGAAAAATGCCTCCGCGCCTCCATGGGCGCCGCTTTCCGCCTGGATCTATTTACCCTTAGCGAGGAGGAGGCCCTGACGCTAAAATCTCAGTTGTCTATTCCCTGGTATGGAGCCCATATGGAGGGGGAGGATTATCGAACGATGGAGCTTGCCGATTCTTTCCTCCTTTTAATCGGCAATGAAGGACAGGGCCTTCGCCCCTCCTTTCAAAAGAAAGCGGATAAAATGCTCCGCATCCCCATGAAAAAGCCGGTTGAATCATTAAACGCGGCGGTGTCTGCTTCAATATTAATGGCTACTTTTAGCCATTTACCCCTCGAAGGGAAGCAAAAAGGATTATAATAAAATAGATACGATGAAAAATATGCGTCAAGTTAAAAAACTTGACTTAAATGGAACCGTTAGAGGAGGGAATATGCTCGATCAACTTAATCAGCTCATCAGCGGCGCGCTGACCCAGGTAAAAGAGGCGACTTCGGAAGAGGAACTCAACCAAATTCGGGTTGAGGTCCTGGGGAAAAAAGGAAGCCTGACCGAAATCTTAAAAAATTTAAAAGATCTTCCGAAAGAAGAAAAAAAGGTTGTCGGACAGGAAGCCAACCTTGGAAAGCAAAAAATTTATGAGGCGATTAATGAAAAAAGAGTGAGCCTGATGGAATCATCCTCGGTCATCCAGGGATCCATCGATTTTACCCGGCCGGGAAAGCGCCCTGTTCAAGGGGCTCTGCATCCCATTACCCAAATGGCCTACGATTTGAACGATGCTTTTCTTTCTCTCGGATTTGAGATTTTTTCCGAAGATGATATTTCCAGCGAAAAATACATTTTCGATAATCTGAATTTTCCAGGAAACCACCCTGCCCGGGAAACTATGGATACTTACTGGATTAAGGGAACAGAAGATTTGCATGGGTGTGACCGGCTGGCTCTTCGACCTCACCTTACCGGCGCTTCTGTCCGCTACTTAAAAAAATACGGCGCCCCGGCCCGCTTTATCTATCCCGGCAGCGTCTACCGGAACGAAACCACCGATGCCAAGCACGAACGGGCCTTTAGCCAGTATGAAGCCCTGATTGTGGATAAGGATTTTTCTTTTGCTTCCGGGCAGCTTTTGATTGATACCATACTGGAAAAAGTCTTTGGCCGGCCCATCAAGACGCGGATGAGAGCTGGATTTTTCCCCTTTGTCGAACCCGGATTCGAAATTGACATGCAATGCCAGGTTTGCGGGGGAAAGGGCTGTAAGGTCTGCCATCACGAGGGCTGGCTGGAGGTCATGCCGGGTGGATCTCCGCATCCGAATGTTCTCAGGGCGGCCGGTCTTGACCCGAAAATTTGGTCTGGCTTTTATATTAATATCGGCCTGGACCGCCTGGTGATGATGCGTTATGGGGTTGAGGATGTTCGTCTTTTCCACTCCTGTGATCTCCGCTTTTTAAAGCAGTTCCGTTAAGGAGGACCGAATTATGAAATTATCTTACCAGTGGTTAAAAGATTATGTGGATCTTCCTTTGGATCTTTCCATGGAGAGCCTCTCGTATGACCTGACAATGCGAACCGTTGAAGTCGAAGGGATTGAAGATCTTCGGGAAAAATATAATAAGATCGTCGTCGGAAGAATCCTTCAGATCAATGTCCACCCCCATGCTGATAAACTCAAAATCTGCCAGGTGGATATTGGAGAGGAAAAACCGGTGCAAATTGTCTGCGGGGGGGAAAATTTAGCTCAGGGACATGATGTCCTTTGCACCCTTCCCGGAAGCTATGCCCGCTGGCATGGGGAAGGGGAGCCGGTCCGAATTGAAGAGGCAAGTCTTCGCGGGGAATCTTCATATGGGATGATCTGCGGGGCCTCAGAAATTGGCCTGGAGAATTTATTTCCCGCGACCGGGGAAAAAGAGATCGTGGATCTGACGGAATGGAAAAAGACCTATCCGGACCTGGATCCCCAACCGGGAATGCCGATCAAAGACCTTCTCGACCTGGATGATTGGATTATTGAAATTGAAAATAAATCCCTTACGAACAGGCCCGATCTTTGGTCCCACTATGGAGTAGCCAGAGAGCTTGCCGCGATTTATCAGCTGCCGTTAAAGCCCATGCCCAAATGGGAGCCCCCAGTCCTTCCTCCATACCCCCTAGAGATTGAAGATCCGAATCTTTGTCGCCGTTATATCGCGGCTGAATATGAGAATGTAGATCTGAGAAAGTCTCCCTTATGGCTGGCAAGCCGCCTGATGAAGATTGATATTCGCCCAAAAGATGCCCTGGTTGATATTACCAATTACATCATGGCAGCCTATGGGAATCCGACCCACGCCTTTGATGAACGCCATATCGAAGGAGGAATTGTCGTCCGTCCGGCAAGGGAGGGAGAAGACCTTATCCTTTTGGATGATAGCCCATTAAAGTTAACGGACCGTGACCTTGTCATCTCGGATCAGAAAAAAGCCATCTGTCTGGCGGGATGTATGGGAGGAAAGCTGGACTCCATTAATGAAAATACTAATCGCCTGGTCCTTGAGATCGGAAATTTCCATCCTGCTTTCATTCGGAAAACCGCGCAGATTTACGGCATTCGCACCGAAGCATCTCAGCGCTTTGAAAAAAATATTGATACGCAAAGAGCCGATCCAACCATGGCCCTCGCGGATGAGCTGATTTCCCGGATCTTTCCCCAGGCAAAGCTTATTCGCTATTCAGATGCCCATCCCGCTCCAACGCAAAGAGCGAAGGTTCAGGTCGGCGTGGACTGGCTTTCTCGCCGGCTGGGGAAGCAGACGAGCAAAGAAGAAGTGGAAAAATTCATCAGGCCTCTTTTCTTCGAGATCAAAAGTTCCGATGGAAATCTGCTTGAAATCACCGCGCCGAGCTGGCGGTCAACGGGCGATATTTCCCTTCCCGATGATATCCTGGAAGAAGTCGCACGGATGATCGGCTACGAAAACTTTGAACTGAAAGTTCCTCGGGTCGACCTTAAGGGGCCCGTACTTCAGCCCAAGGCAAGCCTTTTCCGTAAAATTGATGAGTATCTGGCCTTTCAGTGCGGATTTTATGAAATCATGACCTATCCCTGGATGAAAGACCTTTACCGGGAGGCCCTGGGACTGGAAAAAGAAAAAATGCTGGAGTTAGCCCAGCCCCCAGCCTTGGATCAGGCTCACCTTCGTTCCAGTCTCCTTCCGGGCATCCTTCAGGCGATCGTGGAAAATGCCCGCTTTGATGACCGTTTCCGCATTTTTGAACGGGCGGAAGTCTTTCAACGAGGCAAGACCCATCCTTCGGAAGAAGACGAAAGTTTGCCCCTGCAAAGCTTGCACCTGGGTGCGGCGACCGTAGGGAAAGACGCAAAAGAGCTTTTCTATGAAATGAAGGGAATCCTTGAAGCCATGGGCAAAAACGCGGGTTTTGAAGAGCTTTCTTTCCAGCAAGCGGAAAAACCCTCTTGGGCGGATCCAAAGGCCTGGCTCAATATTTACTATCGAAAGGAAAAAATCGGGACTTTTGCCTGCCTTTCGACAATGGTTAAGTATCAGGTCGACTTAAAATTTTTAAATGCCTGCCTGATGGAAATTGACGTAGGGGCCTTAGAGCCTTTTTCCTCTCGAACCAATACCTTCCGCCCCCTGCCCCTCTACCCCCATGTCTTTGAAGATTTATCCGTGCTCGTCCGAGAAGATTTTACCTGGGAAAAGGTTGTTCAGGAAGTGGAGCCTTTGGTGGAATCTCTGACTTTTATCGATGAGTACCAGGGAGATCAAATTCCCGAAGGCATGAAATCCCTTACCCTCAGAGTGGAACTGGCTTCGGACGAGGGAACCCTTACAACCGCTGAAATCAATCAAACGATGCAGAAGGTTCGACTGGCTTTAGAAAGCCTGGGTGCGCAATCACGTTCCTAATGGAAAGGAGAACGGTATGGTAGAAAAAAATAAACTGGAAGTAACGATCAGCGGACAGCAGTACACCTTAACCAGTGACCGGCCAGAAAGCGAAATACAGGATGTGGCGGACTTTGTCAACGCCTATATCCACGACTTTCAGTCTCCCGCCAACCGCTTTAACAAACTCTCGCAGGTCACCCTGGCTTGTTTAAACATGGGCATGGAGCTGATGGATCAGAAAAGAGCGATCGAAGGTTTTCAGGCTGAGTGGGAAGCGTTAAAAAACAACCATCAGGAAAAACAAAAAACAACCCAGAATTTGCAAAAAAATTTACAGACCTTGGAAGAAGAAATTCAAAAGTTGAATGAGATCATTTCTTCAAAAGATGAACAAATTGCCAGGCTGGAAAAAGAAAAAAAAGAGCTGGATCAGGAAGTGGAAACCCTGTCCGACCATTTTCGGACTCGACAAAAGGCCAGCCAGAAAAAAGAAGAGGAAGGAAAAGAACCGGCGGGCGAACAGAAAACGACAAGAGCGAGGAAGCCTTCTTCCTCTTCCAGGACAAGGACTTCTTTAAAAGAAAAACCAAAAGAAGAGATCAAAAAGACAGCGACAGAGGATGCTGCGCCGTCAAAGTAGGAAAGGAAGCGCATGGATAACCGTCTTCTAAAAACTTTGGAATTCGAAAAGGTTTTGGACCGGCTTTCGAAATACGCGGAATCTACCTTAGGAAAGAATAAAATCAGCAAGATGCGCCCTTCCCGGTCAAAAGAACAGGCAGAAGAATGGCAGGAAGAAACGGAAAGGGCCATCGACCTTTTTTTGGCCTATGGAGCCCCGCCTCTTTTTGGAATCAGGCCGATCGCTCCGCTGGCAAAAAGAGCGAGTCTGGGAGGGATCCTTTCCGCCAGCCAGCTATTAGAGATTTCCGAATCGCTCAGGGTTTCCCGGGCCTTGATTCACTATGCCCGAGAAGCGGACCCCGGAAGCCTGGTTTCTGAAATTCGCTCGCTTTTTGTCCAGGAAGGCCTGGAGGTGACCATCAGCCGGGCAATCGATCCGGATGGGAAGGTGCTTGATACCGCTTCGTCAGAGCTCTATCGAATCCGCAGGGCAATCCAGAAAAAGGAAAATGAGACGAAAGAAAAACTGGGCGCGATTATGGCGCAGGCCTTTCAGAATGGATACCTTCGGGAAAACCTCGTTACGGTCCGGGATGGACGCTATGTCCTTCCGGTCAAAAGTCAGTACCGGGGAACCTTTAAAGGTCTTGTCCACGACCAGTCCTCTTCCGGAGCAACGGTTTTTATGGAGCCTTTGGCGGTTGTCGAACTCAACAATGCGATTCGCCAGCTGGAGTCGGAGGAAAAAGAAGAAATTCAAAGAATTTTGGCCTCGCTTTCTGCCGATGTGGGGGAATACGCTGAGGAGCTTTCCGCCAATCAGAAAAAGCTCCAAAATATTGACATGGCTTTCGCCAAGGCAAAATATGCCATCGATCTTCATGGATCTCGGCCCGTCTTTACAAGCAACCGGCAGATTCATTTGATTGAGGTCCGGCACCCGCTTCTGGAGGAAAAGGTAGTTCCCATCGATTTTTCTTTGGGCCGGGATTTTAACACCTTAATTATTACTGGTCCAAACACCGGCGGGAAGACCGTTTCTTTAAAGACAGTCGGTCTGATCCAGCTGATGGCCCAGGCCGGTTTGCAGATTCCCTGTAAAAGTCCCTCTACGGTTGGGGTATTTGAATCCATTTATGCGGATATTGGAGATCAGCAGTCCATCGAACTAAGCCTTTCGACCTTTTCAGCGTCCATGTCTTCCATTTGCGACATTTTGAAAAAAGCCGATCAGAGATCCCTGGTTCTGTTTGATGAACTGGGCGCCGGGACAGATCCTGTCGAAGGCGCTGCCCTGGCCATGGCCATATTATCGTATATGACCGAAAGGGACATTCGAACGGTTGCGACGACTCACTACGCGGAATTAAAACTCTTCGCGATCAAAAAAGAAAGGGTCCAAAACGCTTCGGTAGAATTTGATGTCAAAACCCTTTCTCCGACCTATAAGCTGATGATCGGCCTTCCTGGCAGATCAAACGCTTTTGAGATCTCCAAACGATTGGGCCTGCCGGACTTTATCTTATCGGATGCGCAAAATCGGGTGAAGTCAGAGAATATTAAATTTGAAGATGTGCTGGCCGACATCGAAAAGAGCCGAAAAGAATCCGAAGAGAAGAAACTTACGATGGAAAGACAGGCTGAGGAATATGCCAAAAAACTAAAGGCCATGCAAAAAGATCTGGAAAGAGCGCAAAAGCAGTTCCAGGAGCAAAAAGAGGAAGCAAAGGAAGAAAGCCGGGAGCTGATTCGGCAGGCCAAGGAAACGGCGCAGGAACTGATTCGAGAGGCAAAGAAAGCCCAGAATCGTTCTCTGCCCGAACTGGATCGGGCTTTAAATGCCGTCAATGAAAAAGCGAGGGAGATGGAAGATCGGGTAAAATCGACCTTGCCTTCATCGACCCGAAAAAAAGCCCAGACAGATCCGCAGCAGCTGAAAATAGGCGATCAGGTAGAGATCATCTCTCTTGGTCAAAGCGGGGTTCTCGTGGCGGGACCGGATGCTTCCGGAGAGGTTCAGGTGCAAATGGGGATTTTAAAGCTTCATTCCCATATCGCTGACCTTTGCCGGATAGAAGAGCCAGAACGGCCGGAAGAAAAAAGAAGCCCCATGGGAAGCTTTGTCAGCCAAAAAGCCAATACGATTTCTCCCGAGCTGGATCTTCGGGGAGAGCGATTCGCTGATGCCATGGATCGGGTGGATAAATATCTGGATGACGCGGTCATTGCCGGATTAAATGACCTGCGCATTATTCACGGAAAAGGGACAGGCGCTTTAAAAAAGGGCGTTTCCGATCTTCTTTCCCATGATCCCAGAGTAAAGTCGTACTGCCTGGCGGATCCCAAAGAAGGGGGAGCCGGGGTTACCCTTGTCCATTTAAAATAAGCATGAGAGGGATGTCATGAACGATTTTTTGATTGTAAGCAAGGAATTTTTGAAGGATTTAAAAAAGTTTAAACAGGGATTTCCCGTGCTTTTCGTTGCGGTTTCAATTTACCTGCTTATCCTTTCCCTCTTCAATAACCTCACCCGGATGGGAACGAATGTGTTCTTTGGCTTTTTTCGCTGGATGATCTACCTGAGCATCCTGACGCATTTCGCCAGTCTCATGCGCCTGCTTTTTTCCATGGAAAAGTTGGACTTTTCCGATCTGACCACTTATGATTCCAGTTTGTTGGGCCCTTTGAGTCAGGTCAGCTTTTTCTTTTGGATGATCGATTTGGTTTTAAGCCTTTTGCCCTATCCTCTTCGCCTATCTCCTGCCTATCTTTTGCTTTACTCCCTTTGGAAGCTCTACCGGGCGCCAGCCTATGAAGCGGTTTATATCGGGGAAAACACCATAGCTCAGGTTTTTTCAACAATCAACCAGCTATGGAAGGATTCCCCCCTTTCGATGGCCATCTATTTTCTGATTGTCTTTTTGACACAGAAAGAAATTGTTCAATCCATTTCAACCCGGGCCCAATATTTTGAGCTGGCTTCATTGGGCAATCTTTTTTTAGAAGCCCTTTTCTTTACCTTCTATTACTATACGAAAGGCATTTTCTGCCGGATTCTTCTTAGCTCGAATAAAAGAGGAAGGGCCTTTAGA
>CABTZP010000010.1 GCA_902489375.1 uncultured Tissierellia bacterium
AGGTCGCTGGTTCGAATCCATTCAGGCCCATATTTTTTCCAACCGCTTTCTTAGCGGTTGTTTTTTTATCCCTTTTTCCGGCTTAAGGCCACTTCATCAAGTTGAGAATGGGGGCTGGTTATTGATTAGTAGGATTCGAGAAGGAGTTTGACAAGGGCGAGAATGTTTTCAAAATAAAAGCGTTCCCCGTCCCCAAAAACAAACAAGGGTGCCTTTACAGAGTAGGGAGAGGCATCGGGAATGGGCCGGGGAAAGGCAGCCAGAAAAACATGTTTTTCTCCAGCCGAAGCGGAAAACACATTAATGCGTAAGCTTAGCCTTCCCCCTGTCCAGGAAATGTCGCCAAAGGAGCTGGAAAAGGCTCCCCTTTGTTTTTCTGGGAAAACGGCCGGTATTTTTTCGTTTGCAAAAGGTTGATCGGAAGGGAGAGAAGATAGGGGAGCGGAAAGAGGGGAGAAGGAAAATTCCCCATAGGCAAAGTCCTTTTCAATCCAGGCCCGTTGAAGCTCCAGGCTCATTCCCATCAGGGGGCCTGAGGCGGGAACCAGAGTAAGCCTTTTCCTCAAATCTTGGACACATCGGTAAAGATAGGCGAGGGAAAGGAGATCTTCTTTATTGTGAAGGAGGACAGACTCCTGAACTTCGGCTTGAGCCATTGAAGAGGCGGAGGCAGCGATGGCTTTTCCGGAAAGCGGATCTTTTCGGATGAAGCCGGCTTGTTGAGCAATTTTTTCAAGCTTTAGACTGGGAAAAGAGAAAAATTTCTTTCTTTCCCGCAGCCACTGGTAGAGATCTTCCTGCAAGTTTTCTTCAAAAGAAAAAGACAAGTGATTGATCTTTGCCCGAGCGATCAAAAAAGGAAGGTCAAAAGCCTTTCCATTAAAAGTGACCAAGAAGCTCGGTCGGACAGAAGTCGCTGGCGCAGGAACTTTACTGTAAGAAGATGAAGGGCCCACTTCTAAAGGGCCTTTTTCAGAAAAAGAATCCTTTTCAAAGGAGAAGGGAGAAAAATGCGAAAAACAGCGCTGAAGAAGGGCTTTTTCTTCGGCTGCTTGCGGGCTTGTGATATATAGCTGACGAAGGAGAAGCTCAGCTGAAGACGAAATCAAAAAGCCGGCCATAAAAAGAGAGGAAGTTTGCGGATGAAAGCCTGAAGTTTCAATATCCAAAAAGATCTTGCCTTCTGGTAAAAAAGAAAGGCCCGTAATTTTTTCTTCTCGAATGTCCATCGGTTCTCCTCGTGATACAATATCTTCTCGTGTTACAATATTGAACGAAACTTTCTTCTTTTTCGCTCCTGCCTTTGCCCATCTTCCGGGAAAAAGAAGGGGGCTGACGAAAGCGGAGCGAGAAAGCTTTAATTAAGGAAAGTATAGCATGGGAGAGGGGAAAAAGCTGTGATTTACTTTGATAATGCCGCTACAACGCCGGTTCTTCCAGAAATCGCGAAGCGCATTGAGATGGCCCTCCGGGATAATTGGGGAAATCCGTCATCCTTACACCGAAAAGGTTTTGAGGCGGAAAAAGTCATGCGCAAGGCCGAACAAACCATTGCCCAAGCCTTGGGGGTAGAGGCGAAGACCCTGATTTTTACCTCTGGAGCGACAGAGGCAAATAATGCCTTTTTAAAAGGTGCGGTCCAGGGGAAAAAGGGAAATATCGTCATTTCTTCCGTGGAACATGCTTCCGTTCTCAAAACGGCGAAGGGACTGGAAAGAGAGGATCTTGAACTTCGATGGATTCCCTGCGATGGCTATGGACGGGTTTTTGTGGAAGAAGCCGCGGGGCTTGTCGATGACCAAACCCTACTGGTTTCCTGTATGCAGGTCAACAATGAACTGGGAACCCTAGAGCCTGTTGAAGAATTGGCCCAGGCGGTTAAAAAGAAAAATCCAAAAACCCTGTTTCATACCGATGGCACCCAAGGTTTTTGCAAGATCCCTTTGGACCTGAATAAGGCTCCGATTGATGCTTATTCGACCAGCGCCCACAAAATTCATGGGCCCAAAGGCATCGGCTTTTTGTATCTTCGACCCGGACTTTGTCTTCCCCCCCTCATTGAAGGGGGCGGCCAGCAGGAAGGAAGGCGGGCTGGAACGGAAAATGTTCCCTATCTCGTCGGTTTTGCAGCCGCCTGCCAATATATGGAAAACTTTCAAAAAGCATATCCGGGAAAAATTCAGGCCCTCTACGATGAGGCATTAAAACACGCTATGGCCATGGATCGAGTCCATCTCCTCAGCCCCCGGGAAGGGGCCAGCCCCTATATTCTTTCCCTTGGCATTGAGGGCATTCGGGCAGAGGTTCTTCTTCATTTTCTGGAAAAAGAAGAAATGTATCTTTCTACCGGGTCGGCCTGTTCTCTGGGAAAGCCCTCAGCGGTAATTGAAGCCTGCAAGATCCCGCCAGCTTATCGAGACGGAGTCGTTCGACTCTCTTTTCAGACGGAAAATTCCGTTGAAGAGGTCGCACCTTTCTTCCGGAAGATGAGTGAGGCCATGGAGTCCATCCGTCGAGCTATGGGAAAGTAGGAGATGGAAATCTTTGCCAGCTGGAAAAGGGCGAAAGTTTCATGACGGCTGGATTTGTCAATAGAAAATAAATCAGCTGAAGAGAGAAAAATCAGCGTTTAAAAAGAGGGTGAAAAGGAAAAATGACGATAAAAAAAGACTGGGTTGTTGCGGCAAGCTTTGGCGAACTCATATTAAAAGGAAAAAATCGGTCTCGTTTTATCAAAAATGCCGTAGATCATATTGATTTGGCAACCAGGGATCTTCCCGTCCAGGAACGATTTTTTGATTGCGGGAAGTATTTTCTGGCTGTAGAAGAAAAAGATCTGGAATCGGTGGTCCAGGGGGTAAAAAAAGTTTTCGGACTGGTTTACATCACCCCTTCCTTACGGGTAGATCGGAAAAAAGACGACATTTTTCAGGCTGCGAAGATCCTGACCGAAGAAAAGTTAAAAGAACTCAAGCGGGAAAATCCCCAAAAGGATCGCTTTTCCTTTAAAGTTCGGACGAAACGGGGGGATAAGTCTTTTCCCCATCCCTCTCCTGAGGTTTCAGCCTGGCTGGGCGGAGAACTTTTGGATGCGTTTCCGGATCTTTCGGTCGATGTCCACCATCCCGATTTTATCGTCCATGTGGAAATCCGAACGAAGGCCTTTGTTTATATCGACCGGGTTAAGGGCATGGGCGGACTTCCTTGGGGAAGCTCCGGAAGGGGTCTTCTGCTCCTGTCCGGGGGAATTGACTCTCCAGCCGCCGGCTTTGCCATTGCCAGAAGAGGGATGGCGATTGGCGCGGTCCACTTCCATGCCTATCCTTATACCAGTGAACGGGCAAAGGATAAGGCGGTGCGTCTGGCAACGCAAATGACCAAATCCGTCGGTCCCATGAGGGTCTATATGATCAATATTTTAGATACCTACCTGGCCTGCAAAGAAAAATGCCAGCCTAGAAATACTACCCTCCTTTCCCGGAGGATGATGATGCGGATCGCCGATGTTCTCTGCCAACGCGATCACTACGATGCCCTGATCACCGGAGAAAGCTTAGGCCAAGTGGCCTCCCAGACGGTGCAAAGCCTTTCCGTGATTAACCATGCAGCCTCTCACCCCATTTTGCGGCCCTTTATTGCCGAGGACAAAAATCAGATTATTGAGATCAGTCGAAAAATTGGGACTTACGAGCTTTCCGTCCTCCCCTATGAAGACTCTTGCTCCATCTTTGCGCCTGATCAGCCGAACACCCAGCCTAAGCTGGGTCCGATTTTAGAGGATGAGAAAAAGTTAGATGTCCAGGGGCTTATGGAAAAAGCGCTTTCTTCCTTGGAAATCATTGATCCGAACCGGCCTGAAGAGATCATTTTTTCAGAAAAAGAAGGCTTGCAATAAAATGAATTGAAAGCTATTCTCATTGATATATAGATTTTTTGATCAGAGGATTTTCTAACAAAGAAAAATCAGGCATACGGACCCCGCCTTTTCGGCGGATCACAGCCCTTCGGGGAAAAATCACAACCACCACGGCCCTTCCAGCCGTTAGAGAGGAAATGCTGATGCCGGATAAGATTCAATTGGTGGATGTCTCTAAAGTTTACGGGGACCAGATCGTTCTGGATCATCTCAACTTAACCGTCAAAGCAGATGAATTTCTTACCCTGCTCGGCCCTTCCGGCTGCGGGAAGACAACGACCCTTCGCATCATTGGAGGCTTTGAGATGCCCGATCAGGGAAGGGTTTATGTGAATGGGGAAGAAATCACCCATCTTCCCCCCAATCTTCGGAAAATTAATACGGTTTTCCAGCACTACTCCTTATTCCCGCATTTAAATGTCCGGGAAAATGTTGCCTTTGGTTTAAAAATTAAAAGGGTTCCGCAAAAAGAAGCCATCCCTCGGGTCGATCATATGCTAAAGACCATGGATTTGGAAGGCTTCGGAGACCGGACCATTGACCAGCTATCCGGCGGCCAGCAGCAGCGGATTGCCATTGCCCGGGCCCTGGTGAATGAACCGGAGATCCTTCTTTTGGATGAGCCTTTGGGGGCCTTAGATGCAAAATTACGAAAGAATATGCAAATCGAACTGAAGTCGATCCAAAAGAGAACCGGGATTACCTTTATTTTCGTCACCCATGATCAGGAAGAAGCGCTAACTATGAGCGACCGTATCGTCGTCATGAGTGAAGGAAAAATTCAGCAGATTGGAACGCCTTTGGAAATTTATAACGAACCGGTGAACCGTTTTGTCGCCGGTTTTATTGGCGAATCCAATATCTATGAAGGCGTAATGACAGGACCCTATGAAGTGACGTTTTTAGGCCACGCCTTTTCCTGCATTCAAAACCAATTTGATATGAATGAACCCGTTGACATTGTCATTCGCCCGGAGGATATGGAATTGGTTCCGCCTGAAAAGGGAATGATCCAGGCCAAGGTCTTAGATCACACCTTTAAAGGGGTTTATTATATCAATCGCCTGGATATTCAGGGGAAAGTCAGCCTGAGCCAATCGACGAAAATGGCGAACGACGGAAGTACGGTTGGGATCATCATTGAACCGGAAAATATTCAGGTCATGCATAAAACAGGCAAAACGGATCTCGATCCATCGAAAGACCGGTCTTTGCACTAGGGGGGGGCCATGAAATCCTATCAGAAATTTGTCTTTCCTTATTATCTCTGGGTCGCCTTCTTCGTGATGATTCCAACCCTGATGGTTCTCTATTACGCATTTACCATGGAAGGTAGTTTTTCCCTTGTCCCTTTTTCTAAGGTTTTTGCACCGGCAACGGTGCGTATCATTCTTCGGTCTTTGAAAATTGCCCTGATCACGACCCTGCTCTGTTTTTTTCTGGGCTATCCCATGGCCTATTTCATTGCCCGGATGGACCTGCGCTATCAGGGGGTGGCCATGGCTTTAATTATCATCCCCATGTGGATGAACTTTCTTTTACGGACCTATGCCTGGGTGACCCTGCTTTCCCGCAACGGTCTATTAAATACCATTTTGCTTTCGATGGGTTTATCTCCTCAAGATCTGCTCTATACGGAAGCGGCCGTAATTTTAGGCATGGTATATAACTTTTTGCCCTTTATGATCCTTCCGATCTATACGGTACTCGATAAAATGGACCGGAGTTTAAACGAGGCCGCCAGTGATTTGGGCGCGAGGCCTTTTCAGTCTTTTTTCTACGTCACCCTTCCACTTTCCAAGCCCGGCATTATTTCCGGGGTGACCATGGTTTTTGTCCCGGTGATCTCAACCTTTGAAATCACCTCTCTTTTGGGAGGAGGAAAGACGAGCCTAGTTGGAAATGTGATCAGTCAGCAGTTCGTGGTGACAGGCAATTGGAATTATGGATCCGCCCTGGCCGTAGTTTTGATGATCTTTTTGGTGATTTCCCTTTTTATCGACAGCGATAGCAAGGCGAAAGAAAAAGGAAAATCAAAACGGGCGGAAAAGAAGAGGGGGAGGGCGTAAACGATGTCCAGCAAGCTGCGTAAATTTTATATGGCCTTGATCTACCTTTTCCTTTACGCCCCGATTTTTCTTCTTTTCGCCTTTTCCTTCAACAAAGGAAAAACCAGGGGGCTTTGGGAGGGCTTTACCCTCGATTGGTATTTTTCCCTCTTTCACAACGCGGAGATCATGTCAGCGCTGAAGAATACGGCTTCTGTTGCCCTCATTGCAACGATTTTCGGGACCCTGATCGGAACCCTGGGGATTATTGGCCTCTATTTTTGCGGGCAAAAACAGAAAAAGTTTTTAATGCTCATGAATCAGATTAATGTTATTAACCCCGAAATTGTCACAGCAGTGGGCTTTTTAATCATTTATCGGTTTTTGAATTTAGATCTGGGGTATTTCAGTCTGGTCCTATCTCATATTGGCTTTACCGTTCCCTATGTCATTTTGTCCATCTACCCCCGGCTTTTGCAGATGCCAAGCGCTCTTCCTGAGGCGGCCATGGACCTGGGCGCGACGCCTTTTCAGACGGTTCGCTATGTCATGATTCCCTATATCCGTCCGGGGATTATTTCCGGAGCCCTCATGGCCTTTACCATCTCCATTGATGATTTTGCCATTTCCTTTTTTACCACGGGCAATGGCGTCGATACCGTTTCCACCCTGGTTTATGCCATGGCCCGAAGAGGGATTAATCCGGAAATCAATGCCCTTTCGACGATCATGTTCGCAGCCATGTTAGTTCTCCTAACCCTGGTGAACCTGCGAACCGCTCAGGAAAAGAAGAAAGGAAGGCTCTGATGAAAAAATGCTTGATATCGGTTCGAAGGCTTTTTTTCGGCTTCCTTGCGGGTCTTCTTGTCATCTCTTTTTCTTCCTGCGGGAAAAAAGAGGAAAAGATTGTCAATGTCTATAACTGGGGCCAATACATCGATCCCCAGGTGCTCAAGGATTTTGAGAAAGAGACGGGCATCCACGTGATCTATTCAACCTATACGACCAACGAAGACCTCTATATGAAACTCAAAAATGGAGGGACGGTTTATGATCTGGTCTGTCCGTCTTCTTTTATGCTGGACAAGCTCATTACTGAGGGATATCTTCAAAAGATTGATTTTTCCAGGATCCCCAACATGAAATATCTTGACGAACAGTACCTTCACACGAATTCGGATCCGAAACAAGAATATTCCGTACCCTATTTTTGGGGAACAGTCGGTATCCTTTATAACAAGAAAAAAGTTGACGATCCGGTCAATTCCTGGGACATCATCTGGAATCCCAAATACAAAAGGCAGATTGTCATGATTGATTCTCTGCGCGATGCCCTGGGTCTTGCCTTATCCAGAAGAGGATTTTCAGAAAACAGCACCGATCCGAAGGAGCTGGCGATCGTTCGTCAGGATTTAATTGACCAGTATCCTCTGGTCTATGCTTATCTGGTTGAACAGACCCGAGACCTGATGATCAATGAAGAAAGCGCGCTTTCCGTGGTCTTTTCGGGGGATGCAGCCGCAGCCATGGCCCGGAACAAGGACTTGGATTTCGTTGTCCCCAAAGAGGGATCGAATCTCTGGATTGACTCCTTTGCCATTCCTGTGACAGCTGTCCACAAGGAAAATGCAGAGGCTTTCATTAACTATATGTGCCGGCCGGAAGTGATGGTCAAAAATGCCCAGTATGTGGGCTATTCCCTTCCCAGTTCAAAAGGAAAGGCTCTTTTGACAAAAGAGGAACAGGAAAACCCCGCCGCCTATCCCGATCAGTCAGTCTATGATCGCTTGGAGGTCTTTAAAAATGTTGGGGATTTTATGCAGGTATATAACGACCTTTGGCAGGATGTGAAAAATCAGTAAAAAAGCGAAAGGATAAGGGGAGCCTTGAATTATATCGACTGGATCCGTCAAGTTGATCAAAATCAGGTCAGAGGAGCCTATCTGGTCCTCGCCGCTGAGCCTTTTTTATGGGATTCCATGAAAAAAATTCTCAAGGATCAGGTCTTGGGGGGAAAGTACCTGGACTTTAACTATCAGATTGACGATTTTTCCACCCAACCCTTGGAAGACTTCATCGGATCCGCAGAGACTCTTCCGTTTTTTCTGAATAAAAAAGTCGTCATCGCAGAGCACCTGCCCTTAGAAAAAGGACAGGTGAAGGAATATGAGGAAAAGCTGTTGGGCCTGGCCAGCTATGTAAAAAAAGCAAATCCCTCTTCCCTTCTTTTTTTTCAATTTGACGGGGGCCTTCCTTTTAAAGGGAAAGCCTATAAAGCCCTGGAACCCGCCCTTCAAATTGTCCGCCTCGCTCGCTTAAATGAAAAAGAGCTTCATCGCTTTATCATCAAACGTCTGCAAGCAAAAGGTCTTCAAGTTGAAAAAAGCCTGCCTCCTTTTCTTGCTGAACGCTCTTTTTATCTGACCCGTCCCTCGGAGACCAGCCTTTACCAGCTAGCCAATATGGTCGATGCGGTTTCTGGGCTGGCGGAAGAGGGAAGGGTGACTTTAAAAGCGGGACAGAGTCTTTTTTCGGATCCGGTGGAGGAAAATATTTTCAAGCTCATGGATGCCATTTCCAGAAAAGATGGGTGTCAGGCCATTCACTATTTAGTGGGTTTTGAGCAGGTCAAAGAAGATCCCATTCGAATCTTTTATATGACCGTCCGTCAGATCCGTCTTCTCCTCGGGGTCAAGGGGATAAAGTCCAAAAGGCTTTCGCCGGCGCAGGGGATGGGAATGCTGGGAATTTCAGCCTTTGAATATCGCAAAATCGAATCTGCCGTAGACCGGTTCACCCTGGAGGAACTTATTTTTCTTCATGAAAAACTGTTTCAAATGGAAATCGATCTCAAGACCAAGCCCTTTGATATGGCATTGGCCCTGGAAATATTTTTTGGTGCATTAGGGAACTGAGGGATCAGGAAAGGCGGGGAAGAAAGAGAAAAAAATTGGCCTTTTTTTTAGATTATGGTATACTCTCTTAGTATCTTAAAATTCTGATGACGCAAGGAGGTGAAAGCACATGGCAAATATTAAGTCAGCGATCAAACGTATTCAAATTGCAGAGCGCAACACCAGCCGGAATCGCAGTGCGCGTTCTGAAATTAAAACGTATACAAAAAAGTTTAATGAGGCAATCGAAAAGGGCGCTACCGATGAGGCGCAGGATCTTTTGAAGCTTCTGGATAAAAAACTGAAACGTGCTTCGCTGAAAAGCGCGATTTCCAAAAATTACGCGAACCGTCATCTCAGTCAGTTGCAAAAAAAATTAAACGCTGCCCGCTAAAAATTTAAAATCAGACCGCAAAGAGTAATTGTAAGATTACTCTTTTTTCTTGCTCAAAATCGTAAGGGAAAAGACATTTTTGGCTTTTTATGTAAGAAATTGGGCGGAGAATGGCGATTTTTACGGGCAGGCTCTTTTTTTTGATCTTCCTGTGTTATACTTTTGTAATAGGTATGCATTTATTACAGTAAAGGAATTGATGATTATGGATAAACAATTCGATCAGTCTACTGATCCTCTAGAAAAAAAAGAGATGGGGCCTGAATCCACACAGGGCTTTGATCTTCAGGCTCAAATAAACGCTATGGTTCAGGGAAAAAGCGCTGAGCTGGAGAGGGAAAAACCAGCTTATGAAAAGCCGGCTCGTCCGAAGCCAAGGGTTGAAGAAAGGTTTGTCCAGCCAATCGAGGAGAATTCCCCCAGGCAAAGACCGCAGCCGCGGGTCCGTCGGCCCGGGCAGCGGGAAGATTTTCGCCCTTCACGGGAAGGTGAAAGTGAAGGTCGACCAAGAATGAGAAGGGTCCCTCAAAACCGGAGGGAAAATCGGCCTGTCCGAGGGGAAGAAGGGCAAAGACCCAACCGAAGGACCTATCGAAGAAGCCAGAGTATGGCGCAAAGGCAAAATCGCTGGGGAGTGGAAGATCAGGGCTATGATCCCCTGATGGATGGCTTCGACCAGGAAAAGCTGAGCGATCGGCTGCCCGAAGATGTTTGTGAAACCATGCCCAAGGAGCTGGGAAAGAGAATTCCGGGCCTGGGGATTCCCTCGGCGGAGTTTACGGCAAAAGATCGGCCCGAGGAGATCCGAAGACAAGAAAAGCTGGAGGAAAATCAGCCTTTATCGAAAGAAGAAACCCGGGAAATTCCCGTCAGTCGCCCATCGATTGAACCGGTGGAAATACCAGAAAGAGATCAGTTCCAGCCTTATTATCCTGAAGATCAGGTTTTTTCTGAAGAATATGAAGCAGACGAACAAATCGTTGATCAGGGCCGGGAAGATCGCTCTTATAAAGAAGAACATTATCCTCAAATGCCGGACGATGTCTGTGAGACGATGCCGAAAGAAGTTGGGAAACGAATCCCCGGATTAGGGATTCCTGCCGCGCAAGAAACGGCAAAAGATCGGCCGGAAGAGATCTGGCAAGAAAATAGGGATGCCGAGGAAAGCGAAGAAGAATTAGACGCTCAGCCTTCTTCGGAAGAAACGCTTTCGAAAATCCAGAGAAAAAGACCTTCCGCCGTGAGAAAAAAGACAAAAAGACCGCCTGTTCAGGAGATTTCTGAAGAAGAATCAGAAGAGGGGTTTGAAGAAGAGCCGGAGAAAGAAGAAACGCCGAAAAAAGGACTTTTCCATCGGAAAAGAAAAGAAAAGCCTAAAAAAAAGAGTCAGCTGCAACCTGTGGACGAAGACGAGGCGACAGAAAATCTCTCTCCCCTTTTGGTCGATCGTCCCAGAACCAAAGATAATGAGGAGGACCTCACCCGTAAAATCGATCGCCGGGAAATTCAGCGCTTGGAATCAGAAGAAGATGATGACCTTGAAGATGAGGATGAATATCTTGACGAAGGCGATGAAGAGGAAGAAAAGCCATCCGGTTTCGCTCGATTCTTTAAAGAGTGGCTGGTCCCCGTTATTATTGCCGTCGCCCTAGCGATGATCATCAATGTCTTTTTGGGCGGGGCGACCCTGGTCAAAGGGGAGTCAATGGAACCGACCCTGCACAATAAAGAAGTTTTGATTGTCTCTAAAATTCCCACTTATACCGGAAAGTTTAATCGGTCGGATATCGTGATTTTAGATAGCCCGGATAAGAAAGACGAATATTATGTAAAAAGGATTATTGGTCTTCCCGGTGAGAAGGTGGATATTGTTGACGGTCACGTCTTTATCAATGAAAAACTCCTGAAAGAGTATTATGTTGATGACCTGCCCACCGAGATCTATGAGGATTCTACTTGGAAGCTGGGCGAAGACGAATACTTTGTAATGGGAGATAACCGCAAACCTGGCGCTTCCAATGACAGTCGTCTCTTTGGACCGATAAAAAGAACGGCCATGGAAGAAGTTGCCCGTTTCCGCATTTTCCCCTTCTCAAAGATTCGCAGCTTTTACTGATCTAGGAACATGACTCGCAGGCGAGGACCCTATGGTGAAAAGATCCCGACAGGTTTACCCGTCAAAAAGAAAGAAGCCCGGCAGGAAAAGCCGGGCTTCTTGGAATTTTCAATGGAAGATCCTGACCCGAATTTTCTTTGCGGCGCTTCTGATCGCCTTTTTGATTACTCATTTCCTTCTCTCCTCCACCCGAGTTGAGGGAAGGTCCATGGCGCCCACGCTTCAAGAGGGAGACCGTCTTTTTGTTGATAAGATGGGGACCCGGATTTCTGCCTTGCACCGGGGCGATATCATTGTTTTTCGGTCTCCAGATGAGAACAAGGATTACATCAAACGGATCATCGCCTTTCCCCAGGAATATGTACAGATTGATGAAGGGCTGGTGTATATCAATGGAAAACGTCTCGATGAACCATATATTGATTCGGCCTATACGCACACTTCAGATCATAAAGAGTGGTATGTCGGGGAAGATCAGGTTTTCGTTTTAGGGGACAATCGGGCGGAAGGGGCCAGCCGGGATAGCCGGGCGTTCGGCCCGATTGAGCGAAGCGCTCTAAAAGGGCACGCCTTTTTCCGCTATCTTCCGATTGGCCGAATGGGGGGGATGAACAAAGATGTCTTATCAAAGTGAACAAATTCGAAATTTCTGTATTATTGCCCACATTGATCACGGCAAGTCAACCCTGGCTGACCGGCTCATTGAGGACACCGGCACGGTAACAAAAAGAGAAATGAAAGAACAGATCCTAGATTCAATGGATCTGGAAAGAGAGCGGGGCATTACCATCAAGCTCAAAGCCGTGAAGCTTTTCTACCAGGCAAAGGATGGGAAGCTTTATGTCTTAAACCTCATTGATACGCCGGGACATGTTGACTTTAATTACGAAGTTTCCCGGTCCCTGGCAGCTTGCGAGGGCGCGATTCTCATTGTCGATGCTTCACAGGGGGTTGAAGCGCAAACTTTAGGCAATACCTATCTTGCGCTGGAGCAAAATCTGGAAATTTTGCCGGTCATTAATAAAATCGACCTTCCCTCTGCGGATATTGAATTTACAAAAGAGGAAATTGAGGAGGTTCTTGGCTTTGACACCGATGAGATTCCCCTTATTTCCGCAAAAAACGGACTTAATATTGGAGCCGTTTTGGAAGATATCGTCCAAAATGTTCCCCCGCCAGAAGGAAAAAAGGATGCCCCATTAAAAGCCCTGGTCTTTGATTCTTATTATGACTTTTACAAGGGGGTTGTTCTTTTTATCCGTATCGTGGATGGGTCGATTCGGGCAGGAATGACCATCCGTCTGATGGCAACGGGAAAGGAATACCTTGTCGATGAAGTCGGTTACAACGCCGGAAAACATGTTCCGACCGAGGAACTGATCACCGGAGATGTCGGCTATCTTGTGGCGGCGATTAAAACGGTTGGAGATGCTCGGGTAGGCGATACGATCACGGACGCCGACCATCCCGCACAAGAGCCGCTTCCCGGTTATCATGAGGTTTTGCCGATGGTTTATGCGGGGATTTATCCCTCGGAAACAGAAAGCGTCAATTCCGTCCGAGATGCCTTAGAAAAACTTCAGGTCAATGATGCTTCTTTAGTTTTTGAAAAAGAAAGCTCCATCGCCCTGGGCTTCGGCTTTCGCTGCGGATTTTTAGGGATGCTCCACATGGAAATTGTTCAGGAACGATTAGCCAGAGAGTTTAACCTAGATATTATTTCCACGGCGCCTTCGGTTATTTACAAGGTTCACGATCATGACGGAAAGGTCATGGAAATCCAAAATCCAGCTGATTTTCCGGACCCCACAGACTATGAATACGTGGAGGAGCCGATCGCGAAAGTTTCTGTGCTGACCCCCAATGACTTTGTGGGAACCGTCATGGATCTTTGCCAGGAAAGACGGGGGATCTATAAAAACATGGAATACCTGGATACCCGGAGGGTCGAAATTCATTATGAGATCCCTCTGAATGAGGTCATCTATAATTTCTTTGATGCTTTAAAATCAAAGACCCGGGGCTATGCCTCCTTGGATTATGAACTCAAGGATTATGAAAAATCAGACCTTGTCAAGCTTGATATTCTGATCAACGGAGAGCCGGTCGACGCGCTTTCTCTGATTGTTCATGAATCCAGAGCCTATCCTGAAGGCAGGAGAATTTGCCAGAAGCTCAAAGAGGAGATTCCCCGCCACCAGTTTCCGATTCCCATTCAGGCGGCCCAGGGAGGACGGATTATTGCCCGGGAGACGGTTTCCGCGGTCAGAAAGGATGTCTTAGCCAAGTGCTATGGGGGAGATATTTCCAGGAAAAAGAAGTTATTAGAAAAGCAGAAGGAAGGAAAGAAGAGAATGCAGCAGGTGGGAAGTGTATCGGTTCCGAAAACAGCCTTCCTTTCCGTCCTTAAGTATGATGAAAATGACTGATCAGCCTCGGCCGCTTGGCCTATACCTTCATATTCCTTTCTGCAAGGAAAGGTGCTCCTACTGTGACTTTTTAACCTTTGCCCATGCAGAAGAATGGCAAAATGCCTATATTGAAGCCCTGTGCCGGGAAATGGAAACTCTTTCCCGGCGGGGCTTTTTTATCCCCTACGAAGTCGATACGATTTATATCGGCGGAGGGACCCCTTCGATCTTGCCTGCCCATCTTTTGGATAAGCTCACTGTGGCCATTCGAAAATTTATTCTTTTTGATGCTCAGAAAGGCCCCAAAGAATGGACCATTGAAGCGAATCCAGGAAATTTAAACGAAGAAAAAATGGAAATCCTCAAAAAGGCCGGCGTAAACCGCATTTCTCTTGGGGTTCAAACAACGAATCCCTTTCTCCTTCATCAGTGTCATCGATCCTATAAAAAAGAAGATATCCTGCGCGAGCTGGAAGATTTAAAAAATGCGGGCATCCGCCGGATAAATATGGATTTTATCTATGGCTTTCCCGGACAGACGACGGAAACCATCAAAGAAGATCTCTCTTTTATTCGTCAGGCTTGCCCCGGTCATCTTTCCTGGTACAGTCTGATTCTGGAAGAAAAAACTCTTTTAAAATACTGGATTGATCAAAAGACCCTTCTCCCCCTTAAGGAAGAGGAGGAGCTTGGGCTGATGAATTGCGCTTTTGAGGGTCTTCAGGATTTGGGCTATCAGCGCTATGAAATTTCAAACTTTGCTTTTCCGGGGGAAGAGTCCCTTCATAATTTAAAATATTGGTCAGGAGAGGAGTATCTGGGTCTAGGCCTTGGGGCAGCTTCGTATATTCAAAAGGAAAGGGTTAACGAGGAAAGGAACCTTCATTTATATATAAGCAAGGCGATGGAGGGAAAAAGGACCTGGACCCGGGAAAAGAGAACCCCTGAAGAGGATCTTTTTGAACAGGTCATGATGGGCTTTCGAAAAACCCAAGGGATCCTTTTCAGTGATTTTGAGAAGAAAAACCATCGCTCTCTCCTTTCCTTCGGGGGAGAATATTTTCAAAAGGCCAAAAAAGAAGGCTTGCTGGACTGGGACGAACAAAGAGCCTGGCTTAGTCCCCGCGGCCTTTTGCTTCAAAATCTTTTTTTATCGGATTTTCTGCTTTTCTTAGAAAAAAACCCTCGCCCATAGCCCTTGCCCCTTGACAGGGGAAGTCAAAGTCGGTATCATTACATTAGCACTCAGTTAGTAAGAGTGATAACAAAACCCATTTCAAAAATATGGAGAGGAAAGGAGAAGGACCCATGGACATGGATGACCGCAAAGTATTTATTCTGGGGGCCGTTCTCCGTTCTTATCTGGAAGACCATGAACCCATTGGCTCCCGGACCTTGAAAAGAAATTTTCAAATGGACGTTTCCGCAGCGACCATCAGAAATGAGATGAGTGATTTGGAAGTATTGGGTTATCTGGAAAAGACGCACATCTCTTCGGGAAGGGTTCCTTCGGAAAAAGCCTTTCGCTGGTATGTGGATGAATTATTGCGAAGGGGCTGGGATAAGGACGAAACCCCGCAGCTTCCAACAAGAAACCTTATCAGTGAAACCAATGAACCGCAAAAGCTGATCCGCTCCGTCTTGACCTTTCTTTCGGATATTACCAATACGACCAGTCTTGCGCTGATTCCGGGAAGGACCCAGGACGTTTTGCAAAAAATTCGCTTTATTCCCTTATCGGATCAGGATGTCCTGATGGTTTTTGCCTTTCGGTCCAAGTTTATCCATACCGAGCTGGTTCATCTTGCCGATGGCTATAGCGAGGAGCGGCTAAAAAGGGCCGGGGAGATTTTCAGTGAACTCCTGGAAGACCGTCCTTTAATGGATATTGATCAATTTCTTCATTCTCCTTTTTTTAGTGGAGAATATATCTATGGCAATGTCATCAGTGAGCTGGTTCCGGTCATTCGGGACGTGGTTCGCACCCACCGGGAGCCCTCCTTACAATTTGAAGGTCTGGCGAAACTCTATCAGTCCCCGGACGCGGATATTGAAAAAGTAACTGATTTTATCGATCAGCTCCGGCAGGAAGAGCAAATGATACGCTATTTAAAAAGCTTTCAAAGCCGAGATGAAATCTCTATTCGCATTGGCTCAGAGAATAATCCCGAGTGGCTTAAGAGCTCAACGCTGATCGTTGCCCCTTACCGGGTGAGCGGAAATTTTAATGGGATCCTTGGGGTCATCGGCCCCATCCAAATGCCCTACCGGACCGTAATGAATGATGTTTCGCGGATGGGAAGATATGTCAATTCCATTACCATGCGAAAGTGATAAGGAGGAAAAAATGGCCAAAGACCAGAAAGAAAAGCTGGAAACCATTGAGGCTGAATTGGCTGACCAGGAAAATCGTCCAAACGATCCAAATGAAACAGCCAGTCAAGAGAAAGAAGAATGTACAAAAGATCATCCCACAGATGAAAAGGATCAGGATTTTTCCGAAGCGAAGGATTCAAATTCGGACAAGGAACTTGCTGAGCTTCAAGATCAGCTTTTCCGCCTTCAGGCAGAACTGATTAACTACCGAAAAAGAGTCGAAAGAGATCGGGCGGATGTCATTCAGTTTGCCAATGAAAAACTGATTATCGAGCTGATTGCGGTGCTGGATAATTTCCACCGGGCCCTGGCATCGGAAAAGGAGCACGATCATTTCTACCAGGGGATGGAGCTGATCTTCCAGCAGTTTTTAAAGGCCCTGGAGGATCACGGCGTCGAAGAATTTGCGGCAGATGGAGAAGATTTCGATCCGAATTTGCATCACGCAGTTCTTATGGAAGAAAGTGAAGAAGTGGAATCAGGAAAGATTATCGAAACCCTGCAAAGAGGCTATAAATTAAACGGCAAACTGGTCCGTCCGGCCATGGTCAAAGTGGCTAAATAACCAGTTGATATAGATAAAGAAGAAGCATTCATCTTGAAACCGGAACATTTTCTTAAAAGAACCGGTGGAGATTTCGAATATTTTCAATGACTGAGGAGGTCAGATGATGAGCAAGATTATTGGCATTGATTTAGGAACAACCAACTCTGCGGTTGCGGTCATGGAAGGCGGCAGCCCTACGATTGTTGCAAATATTGAAGGAAACCGGACGACGCCATCGATTGTCGCCTTTACCAAAGATGGGGAAAGGTTAGTGGGAGAGACGGCAAAGCGTCAGGCGATCATGAACCCGGATCGAACCATTGCTTCCATTAAAAGAGATATGGGAACCGACCGTAAAATTACGATCGATGGAAAAACCTATGCGCCTGAAGAAATTTCGGCGATGATTTTACAAAAATTAAAGTCTGATACCGAAGCCTATTTAGGCGAAGAGGTAAAAGAGGCGGTCATCACCGTTCCGGCCTATTTTACCGATGCCCAGCGCCAGGCAACAAAGGACGCGGGAAGGATTGCCGGCCTTGAAGTCAAAAGAATTATCAATGAGCCGACCGCCGCGGCCCTTGCCTACGGAATGGACAAGGAAACCAGCCAGGCAAAGATTATGGTGTACGATTTAGGCGGCGGCACCTTTGATGTTTCCATTTTGGAAGTCGGCGACGGCGTCTTTGAAGTTTTAGCTACGCGCGGAAACAACCGCCTTGGCGGAGATGACTTTGATAAAGTTGTTATGGATTATATCGCCGACCAGTTCAAGAAAGAAAATGGCGTGGATCTGCTTAAGGACCCAACCAGCGCCCAGCGCTTAAAAGACGCGGCGGAAAAAGCGAAAAAGGAACTTTCTTCCGCTTTGACAACCAACATCAGCCTGCCCTTTATTACTGCGGTGAACGGACAGCCGGTTCACCTTAACATGGACCTTTCCCGGGCGAAATTTGAAGAGCTGACTTCCGCTTTAGTGAAAAAAACGGAAGATCCGGTACGTAATGCTCTGGCCGACGCGAAGATCAGCGCCAGCGATTTGGATAAGGTACTTTTAGTTGGCGGATCAACCCGGATTCCCGCTGTTCAGGAGTCGGTGAAAAAGCTGACGGGTCAAGACCCTCAAAAGGATATCAATCCGGACGAATGCGTTGCGATGGGCGCTTCGATTCAGGGCGGCGTTTTAAGCGGCGAAGTAAAAGACCTTCTGCTCTTAGATGTTACTCCGCTTTCCCTGGGCCTAGAAACCCTGGGCGGGGTGATGACCGTTCTAATTCCAAGAAATACTACCATTCCAACAAAAAAGAGCCAGGTCTTTACAACCGCTGCCGACAACCAGACGACCGTCGATATTCACGTCTTGCAGGGCGAGCGTGAATTTGCAGCCGACAACACTACTTTAGGCCGGTTCCAGCTGACGGGAATTCCACCGGCAAGAAGGGGAATCCCCCAAATTGAAGTGACCTTTGATATTGATGCCAATGGCATTGTTAATGTCACAGCTGTGGATAAGGGAACGGGAAAGGCTCAAAATATCACCATCACTTCTTCGACGAATCTTTCCGAAGAAGAAATTAACCGTAGGGTCCATGAGGCTGAACAGTATGAAGCCGAAGATCGAAAGAAAAAAGATCTGATTGAAGCGAAAAACCAAGCAGAGTCGCTGATCTACCAGACCGAAAACACCATGAAAGAAGCTGCCGAAACAATTGATGAAGGGCAGAAAAAAGCCGTCCAGGAAAAGCTGGAGGAGCTCAAGACCGCCAAGGATTCAGACAATATCGACGAAATGAAGGTAAAGAGCGAAGCGCTCTTGGATGAACTCAATAAAGTTTCTCAGGCAATGTATCAAAAGGCTGCGGACGCCCAGGCAAATGCGGGTCCTCAGTCCGGGTCATCTGCCGGAGCCAAGGACGATGTCGTCGATGCAGACTATGAAGTTGTTGATGACGATGATGAGAAAAAGGATCACTAAGCTCATTTTTTAAAAAAGGCAAGGGGCCAGTTTGAAACCAATAGCAAGGCCGGGCAAAAGCCCGGCCTTTTGTCTGTAGGCAGTCCGGGAGAAGGCAATTTTATGCTTTTCATTGTCCCCTATGGGCCGGGACGATATAATGAATGTTCGGATAGAAGAGGAAGGAGTACAAGGTGAAGGACCCATATGTTGTTCTGGGCGTGGAGCGCACAGCGAGTAAAGAAGTGATCAAAAAAGTCTACCGGCAGAAGGCGAAAAAGGTTCACCCGGATTTAAATCCGGGAAATGAGGAGGCCCATGAAAGGTTTGCCGAGCTTTCCAATGCCTATGAAATTTTACAGGATGATCAAAAGCGAGCGCTTTATGACCAATATGGGGAGGCGGCCTTTGAAAACGGCGGCGGAGGCGGATTTGGCGGTGGCTTTTCCTTCGACATGAATGATATTTTCGGGGATCTTTTCGGAGATCTTTTTGGCATGGGCATGGGCCGGGGCGCCACTGGGGCAAATCAGCCCAGACCGGGATCAGACATCCGACTTGCCGTGGACCTAACGTTTAAAGAAGCTGTCTTTGGGGTGAAAAAAGAAATCCATTTTGATCGGATGGAAAATTGTCCAAGCTGTCATGGAGAAGGCTTGGAAGCGGGAACGGAAAAGAAGACCTGTCCAGACTGTGAAGGGAAGGGTGTGATCAACAGGACCGTTCGCACCCCCTTTGGAACCATGGTCAATCAGGTCCACTGCAGTCGGTGTGGGGGAACAGGAGAAATCATCGACCATCCCTGCAAGAAATGCAAGGGAACCGGCCAGGTGAAAAAGGAAATGACCTTCGAAATTAACATTCCCGCCGGGGTAGATGACGGCAATATTATCCCCCTCTATGGAAAAGGCAATGCCGGTTTTCATGGGGGTCCGGCGGGCGATGCCATGGTCATTTTACGGGTTGAAAATTCCTCCTTTTACCAGCGCTACGGCAAAGACCTTTACTTTGAAATGCCGATCAGCTTTTCCCAGGCGGCCCTGGGCGATACCTTGGAGCTTCCGACTTTGACGGGAAAAGAAGAGTTTGACCTTCCGCCCGGAACTCAGACCGGAACCCGTTTTACCCTGAAAGGAAAAGGAATCGCCGATGTACGCGGAAGATCTCCAGGAAATCTTTATTTTACCGTCCATATTGAGGTGCCCAAAAAGCTGAAAAAGGATCAAAGAGAAGCCCTTTTGCGCTTTGCCAATACGATGGGAGAGGAAGTTGAATCCCAAAAAAAGAGCTTTTGGGACAATGTTAAGGATCTTTTTGAAGGTTGAGAGATAAATGGCTGAGAGGAGGAAAGGAGATGAAAAAAAAGACCTTTCTATTCCACACCTTGGGCTGCAAGGTCAATCAATATGAGAGCGAAGCCATGGAGGAGCTGTTTCTGCAAAGAGGCTATCAGCCCGCGGAAACAGAAGAAGACTGCGACGTCTTTGTGATTAACACCTGCTCCGTTACCCAGATGTCGGACGCAAAATCCCGGCAGATGATCCGGCGCCTAAAAAAGAAAAATCCCTCGGCTGTCGTCTGCGCGGTGGGCTGTTATGCTCAAATGGCTCCGGATGAACTTTTAGCGATCGATGGCGTGGATGTGGTCCTGGGAACAAAAGGGAGGAGCAGCCTGGTTGATCTGGCAGAAAAATCGAGGCAAAGGGGAGAAAGAATTTGTCATATCCCCGATCTGGAGAAGGAACGTTCCTTTGATCTTCTCACCATCCATACCCAGCGGTCAACTACCCGGGCGGCCTTGAAAATTCAGGAAGGCTGTGATATGTTTTGCAGCTACTGCATTATTCCCCATGCCCGAGGGCACATCGCCTCCCGAGCGCTTTCTTCGATTGTTGAGGAGGCCCGGACCCTTTCCCAAAGGGGATTTCAGGAGATTGTGCTGACGGGAATCCATGTGGCAAGCTATGGGAAAGAGGCCAATGGGTCTGGGGACTTGATTGACGTAGTGGAGGCCCTGTCCATGATTTCGGGCATCAAGCGGATCCGGCTTTCCAGCATCGAACCGAGGTGGGTAAACCCTGAAAAACTTCGGCGGCTTCAGGCCACAGGAAAATTTTGCGACCACTTCCATCTTTCTCTGCAGAGCGGTTCCGATCGGGTCTTGCAACGGATGAACCGAAAATATGATACACTGATTTACAAGGAAAAGATAAAGCAAATCCGCGAAGTCTTTCCAGATGCGGGGCTGACGACCGATGTGATTGTGGGCTTTCCAGGAGAAACGGAAGAGGATTTTCAAAGGACCCTGGATTTTGTAGAGGAGATTGGATTTTTAAAAGTTCATGTTTTTCCCTATTCACAAAGAAAAGGAACGCCGGCGGCTGATTTTCCGGATCAGATCAGCCCGCAAGTCAAGAAGGACCGGGCAGCCCGGCTGGGAAAGATAGAAAAAGCCCTGTCAAAACGCTTTTTAAAGGAACAGCTTGGAAAAAGAGCCAGCGTCCTTTTTGAAAGCGGAAAAGGGGGACCTTTTATGGAGGGCTATACGACTAACTACATTCGGGTTCGCCTTCCACGGGATCCTGATCAGGAAAATCAAATCATTGAAGGCCTTCTGGCTCCAGGTTCAGGAAGAGTTTTAACCCTGCGGTAAAAGGGACGTTCATTAAATAAAGAACAGGCCATCAGGCGATAGGAGAAAAGAAGATGGAAGATTGTATTTTTTGTAAGCTTGCCAACCATGAAATTCCCACTGATATTGTCTATGAAGATGATCGGGTGACTGCTTTTCAAGACATGAATCCCAAGGCAAAGATGCACTATCTTTTCGTTCCGAAAAAGCACATTTCTTCTTTGAATGACCTTTCGGAAGAGCCTTCGATGATGGAGGATCTGATCAAGGCGATTGTCAAATTCGCAAAAGAAAAAGGAGTGGATCAAACTGGTTATCGGATTGTGAGCAATTGCGGGAAAGACGGCGGCCAGTCGGTTCAGCATCTGCATGTGCATTTTCTGGCCGGAGAGCCGATCCGCTTTCCGGGTTTTGATGAGGGCTGATTGCCCTCTTTTTTCTATGCGAAAGCGGGTTCAGATCAGGTAGGAGTTTATCATGAAAAAGAAAATTGCCTTTGTTTTTCTGTTGATGGCACTGGCCCTCACGGCCTGTGGCCCTAAAGAGGGAAAAATCACTGCGGGAGAGGATCCGGTTTCGGTTCCCCCTCAGGAGTCTTTTTCGCAAACAAAGGAGAAGGCGCCAGAATCAAAAGTCAATTCCATTCCCGAAGAGGTCCAATCGGAAGAAAGGCCTTTGACCCAAGATGAAAAAGATCGGATCAGGCAATTTATGACCGATTTGGAAAATTTTCCCTATTCCAGTGCAGGCTGCAGTCTGAAAGCCTGCCAGCTTTTTGCGCAGGCGGAAAACGATTTTATTTTTTATCCTCAGTGCAAAGAAGGGGTAGATCGATTCCTTCTTGAAGAATATCAAAAATTGGAACACCCGGAAAATTATGATAAAACGATGAATATTCTTTTAGATTTTCAACACCAATACCGGGAAAATCCCAAAGAGATTGAAGCTTTAGCTGAAGATGCCGGGGTGAAAATTCAGCCAGTTTTACAAGAAAAAATGCAGAACGAGCTCTTTAAGGCTCTTAGCCTAAAGGAGGTTCAGGCTCGGTAAGGCCTCTGGGAAGGGGCCTTTACAATTTCATCCATTCCTTAGATCGGAAGAGCACACGTCTG
>CABTZP010000011.1 GCA_902489375.1 uncultured Tissierellia bacterium
TGATTGGTTTATGTTTTCTTTTTTAGAAACCGCCCATTCCTGCTGCCGGTCCTGCGGGAATTTCCGGGGTTTTCTCCGGGATGGTGCTGACGGCGGCTTCTGTTGTAATGAACATGGCAACAATGGAGCAAGCGTTCTGAAGAGCGGAGCGAGTCACCTTGGTCGGGTCGACGATTCCAGCCTCAAACATATTGACATATTCGCCCTTATAAGCGTCAAAGCCCACGCCGATTTGCTCATCTCGAACTTTCTGGAGGACAACCGAGTCTTCCATTGCCGCATTTTTGACGATCTGACGGAGGGGAGTTTCCAGTGCGTGAATGACAATGTTTCCACCAATCTTCTCATCGCCTTCTAAAGTGTCGACAAATTTTTGAACTTCCGCAATGGCGTCAACTAAAGCCACGCCGCCGCCTGCAACGATACCTTCCTCAACGGCTGCTCGGGTTGCCGAAAGTGCATCTTCAATTCTAAGCTTCTTTTCCTGCTGCTCCGTTTCGGTCGCTGCACCAACACGAATGACGCCGATCCCGCCGGAAAGCTTAGCCAAGCGTTCCATTAATTTTTCTTTATCGTATTCTGAAGTGGTATTTTCAAGCTCATGCTTAATCTGATCAATGCGCTCGTCTAATTTTACCTTGTCTCCCGATCCACCGACAAAGACGGTAGAATCCTTGCTAACGTTGACCTTATTGGCCGTTCCAAGCTGTTCAATCTTGGTTTCCTTCAAATCCAAACCAAAGTCATCAGAAATGACCTGTCCGCCAGTCAAAACCGCGATATCCTGGAGCATGGCCTTTCTGCGATCGCCATATCCCGGTGCTTTAATGGCAACCACATTTAAGGTTCCACGAATCTTATTGAGAATCAGCGTCGCCAGCGCCTCTCCTTCGATATCATCAGCAATAATCAAAAACTGCTTTCCACTCTGAACGATCTGCTCTAATAGAGGCAGCAGCTCCTGGATATTATTGATCTTTTTATCCGTAATCAGAATGTAGGGATTCTCTAACTCAGCGGTCATCTTTTCGGTATTAGTTACCATATAAGGAGATAAGTAGCCCCGATCAAACTGCATTCCCTCGACGACCTCAAGCTCATTGTTCATGGTCTTGGAATCTTCAACGGTAATGACTCCATCGCGACCTACTTTTTCCATGGCTTCAGCGATCATCTGTCCGATGCTTTCATCCCCAGAGGAAATCGCGCCGACGTTGGCAATGGCATCCATGGTATCAATTTCTTTTGAGTGTGATTTAATGACCTGAACAGTCTGATCAGCCGTCTTCTGCATTCCTTTTCGAAGAACCATGGGGTTGGCGCCTGCAGTAAGGTTACGAAGACCCTCATTCACTAAGGTTTGTGCTAAAAGAGTTGCCGTAGTTGTTCCGTCGCCAGCGACATCATTGGTCTTGGTCGCTACTTCTTTAACCAACTGCGCGCCCATGTTCTCGTAAGGATCTTCAAAATCAATTTCCTTGGCGATGGAAACGCCATCATTTGTAATGACTGGTGCGCCAAAAGCTTTTTCTAAAACGACGTTACGGCCTTTTGGCCCCAGCGTCACTTTCACCGTATTTGCTAATTTATCAACTCCCCGCTGCATTTTACGGCGAGCTTCATCTCCAAATAAAATATCTTTTGCCATTTTTTTCTCCTATCATTTTGAATACGATTCTGAATCTTTTGAATCTGCCTTCCTCATCCATCAATCAAAAATGAAATTAGTCTTCCACGACCGCTAAAACATCTTCCAGCTTAACGATGACAAATTGATCATCGTCAAATTTTACGTTTGTTCCCGCATATTTCTGATAAATGACCCGGTCGCCGACCTTCACAGTATTTTTTAGCTCATCATCGTTTTTGATCTTTTCACTGATGGCGACAACCTCAGCATACTGGGGTTCTTCCTGAGCAGAGGATGGCAATACAATGCCCGAAGCCGTGGTCTCTTCTTTTTCTAATTTGCGAATAACAATCCGTTCGTCGATGGGATTTAATTTCATGGAAACCTCCTTTATGGTTCAAATGCTCAATTCATTTTTTATTTTTATCACTCATTTAATATGAGTGCTAACAACTGTACACATCATATAACATTCAGTGGAGAATTGCAAATCTTTGTAAAACTTTTCTGGAAAAAAGTGCAACAAAAAACACGGACTAACTAGCCTAGTCCGTGTTTTTTGTTGGATGCGTGAGCTGCTTTATTTCTCAAATCCCTTGGGCATTTCTCCATCTTTTGTATCAATTTTCTGGAGAACGCCAACGACCGCTACCCGCTTCGTCAAATCCTGGTTCGTTGGGCATGTGGATAAGGTGATAAAATGATCTGATCCCTTAAACTCTCCCTTATAACCCATATCCGTCTCCGACTTCTTGAGCATTTCATTCATATGGGCAACCATTTTATTATCGTCCAGATTGGGCTGACGATAGTCATAATCCGCATCAACATGAGCGATACTGAAAATTTGGTAGTGGAAAACGCCATGAGGAGCGACCAAGGTAACCGTCTTTGGCATCTTGTCAGCAAATTCCTGATCGAAATACTTATTCAAGATGCCGAACATCACCGTGCCTGTATACATGGTATGACCGTAGATGATCGTGTTTTGATCGGTCAAGTCTTTTTTATTGCGATAATCAGCAAAGGGGATTCCCTGCATGGAGTGCTTCTTATCAAACCCTCTGCGCAAGTAATAATCATTGTTTGCTGACTGAACGACCGGATACTTGTTTTCGGTGCCGTCGATAATAATATAAGCAATGCAATCCGAGTTTTGATCCTGAAGTCTGGACATCAGGGCCTTATAATCGATCTCTTTCTCTTTTGGCAAATCTTCAGAGCTTTCTTCACTGTCTTTCGAGATCACATAGGAATCTGCAATGCTGGCTACCTTCTCAAAATCTTCATCTGATCTTTTTCGATTATAAAAATAAGATCCGATTTGCCAGCCACAATAAACGATTACTACGATGAGTACGATTTGAAGAATCCGTACAAGAAGTTTTTTGATATTCATATATACCTCAATCTTTTATTCTTGTTTGTCCTCAATCTTCGCGAATTTCTTTCTTTTGCTGAAGACCCTTGCGCTTACGAACCCTTATTATCTACGATTTTTATGAAATGATCAACCAGATCATTTCATAAAACCGATAAGGCCCCTTCTCCGATAGATCAACCCTTAAACAGGCAACTTGGTCTAACTGACTTTTCTATTGTACCCTATAAATAAAAGAATATAAAATTTAGTTAAACAAATCGCATCATTTACCCATTTTCCCGAGCAGATAGGCATGGTAGGCGCGGGGAATGGAATATTTTTTTTCAAGCTCTTCCCGGTTGGCCCAAACTCTGATTGGCCCCTTTTTCGCATCTGCCATCTCAAAGGTTTCCCCCATTTCTTTCCTTTCCTCTACCGCCTCTTCTTTCTTTTCACCGAATCCTTCTTCAGGGTAAACGATTTGCCATCCCTCCATATGCCATTCTAAATGGGTGAAAATATGGACAGCCTTTCCTAAGGGCCTCAGCTCCCCTTTGATAGAAAGATTTTTTCCCATGAATTCTTCACATTTTAGGATAACCTGAGCTGGGGAAAGATGCCCCTCGGCCATGGGCAAGGCCCAAAGCCCCCCAAGCAGACCTGAATCCGGGCGACGAATCAAAAGGGTCTTTTCCCCTTTTTGAATCAGAAGGATCGTCTTTTTTTCTTTTTTTCTTTCTTTCTTTTCCTTTTTCTTCGGATAAATCAGCGGATCCGATTGCTGATAGGCCATGCAAAAGCCGCTAATTGGACATACCAGACAATGAGGAGGACTTTTGGGAAGGCAGATGCCTGACCCTAAATCCATCAGAGCCTGGTTAAAATCTCCCGGCCGCTCTTCTGGAAGATGATCCCGTAAAAAAGCCTCTAAACGATTTTTCGTTTCCCGATCCTCTAAAAAGCCGTCTTCTTTTGATAATCTTGCCGCAACCCGGTAGGCATTGCCATCAGGGGCAATTTCCCGTTTTTGAAAAGCAATCGAAGAAATCGCACCGGCAGTGTAGGGGCCAATCCCAGGCAATTGAACGAGATCTTTTTTTTCAGAAGGAATTTTCCCCTGATACGCTTTCTCGATCCTCTGAGCGGCCTTTTTTAAGTTTTTGGCCCGTGAATAATAACCTAAACCCTGCCAGAGTTTGAGCAGTTGATCCTCATCCACCTCAGCTAGGGCCTTCACATCGGGAATTTTTTCCAGAAACCGGAGATAATAATCTCGGACCGTCTCCACCCGTGTTTGCTGGAGCATGATCTCGGAAATCCAAATATGATAGGGCTTCGGATCATCTCGCCAGGGAAGGCCCTCCCTGCCCTTTTCGTCATACCATCTGAGTAGTCGATCTGCTAAATCCATATCAACCTCCGGATTTAGTCTACCACACCATTTGAAAAGAAAAAGGCAAAGGGTTATCGAGCCTTTTGCTCTTGATAACGCGCTAAATTTTTTTGGCTAAAATGCTTCATCAGATAAAAAAAGCTGATGGTCTCAGGCTCTTCAACTGGCAAAGGAGAGGGGGCCGGATTCTTTTCTTTCTTAGGCTCTAAGAAAAGCTCCTTGACAGGTTTATTCACTTCTAAAGAAGGGGAAAGCTCCTTTTTGATGTCCTCATTTCCTTGAAAAACTTGATCAGAGAATTCTTCAAGAAGAAGTTCTTTGTCCAAACGGCTGGATCCCGGCAATGGTGATCTGTTTTTCTGAGAAGTGAAGGACCGATTGACTTTTTTGTTTTTCTCTTTTTTAGAGCGAATTTCTTTTTTTCCCGCTTCTGCATTTTCCTCATTTTGAAGGTAGCGTTCAAGCTCCCTCTGATCAAAGGGCTGTGATCCATTAATTTGGTTTAGGAGGTTGGTAAGATAAAAAGAATCGCATTGCTGATCAAATCGTGAAGAAATAATAATTTGTTTTAAAAATGGGCTCAGGTCAACAGGGGCGTCTGCTGAAAATTGATAGGGCAATGCGATTCCCTGAATTTTTTCCCCGTCAAAAAAAATGAGTCCGCGCTCTAAGGCAAGGGAATGAGGATCGAGAAAATAGCTGTCCATTTCTTTGAAAAGCTGAATCAAACCATTTAAAAAAGTCAAAAAAGATTTCCTGTCCCAAGCTTTTTCCCAGTCTTCTACGGTGGAGGAAGAAGCGCAATAATGGAAGCTCACCCTCTGATCCTGGCATTCCATTGTGACTGGAAGAAGAAAGGCAAAGTGATTGTTTTGCATCATTCCCAAAGCAAGCGGATCAATTTCAAGCTTTCCATCTGAAGAAATTTCAATCGACGTTCCCTGACCCTTTTTTTCTTCTATCCAGTAGTATTCGGATGGTTCATACATGAAGAAGCTCCTTCCAGAGGATTTTTTGAGCGTAAAAGCGAATAAGAGATGCCTCATCCACCATGAAAGATCGCTCGATCACCAGTCCCGGCATAAATCGCTGCTCTAATAAACGAAGTTCATCCTGTGCCCGATCCCCTTCCTGGCCGATGAGAAGCCAGCTGGTTTTCCCTCCGCAATTTTTCATCTGCTCCGCCGCCTTCACCAGCCTTCCTTTTCCCCTGTCCAAAGGCCAAATGACTAGTTTTTGCGCAGAAGAAAAATCGGTCTGATCGACGGATTCACTTCTTATTGACCACTTCAACGGATCGTCGATAACCACTCCTTGGTAGGCGGCTTGAACTGATCGAACAATCTCTTTTCGGTCTTTTTCTTCTAATTCGAAATAAGAGGAAACATTGGAAGGATAGGGAAAATAGTAAAAGTGATCCGCCCACCTCTTTTCTTCCGCTCTTACGCGCAAAGATAAGCTGGCCTTTCGGCTTTTAGCCGAAAGGTAGATGCGATCCCATCCAGAAGGGCCTTCTTCTTTGCTCCGTCCGATTCCCGTTCCCATCGGGTCCATATCAAAATACAAAATTCTTTGGTTCGGATTTTTTTCAGCCCAATAATAGGCAAAAGCCTGGGCAAAAACAGTGACGCCCACTCCCCCGAAAAAACTGCCAAAAAAAATAATTTTTTCCGGTCTTCTATCGATCTCCCCTGTTTCGTTGCTCTTTCCTTTTGACAGCAGATCTAAAATGTCCCGATACAAATCTCGGTCATTTTGAAAACGGTAGAGTTTTCCAGGAAGAGCTGTCCTTTTTTCCGTCCACCTTACGAAAATACAGGTTTCTTCGGAAGAAAAACGTTCCTCTTCGTTATCGATTCGGAAAAGAGAAAGAGAGGAGTGTCTTTCCCATTCTTCATCTGCTATGGAGCGGTCGCTGATGAGAAGGTCCGGCTTTAAAATAGACAAACTATCTAAAAACTCTTTCGTCTGACTAAAGCGGTGAATCTGGAGCTGACCGGAGGAAACGGATTCCAACTGATTTTTGATTCGGCTCATGTAATCACTATGGGCATCCAGGATTGCTACTTGATAACTCATACTTACCTCCCCTTTTATCCTAGCACCTGAAGATGTCTTTTCGTGTGGCAAAAAAAAGGGACGGTCTCTTTGACCGTCTCTTTTTGTTTTCAATTTGTCTCTTCTTTATCGCTTCATTAAATATTGGTCGATTCCCTGAGCGGACGTCCTTCCTGCGCCCATGGCTTTGATTACGGTTGCCGACCCGGTTACTGAATCACCTCCTGCAAAAACGCCAGGCAAATTTGTCATTCCTTTTTCGTCCACGACAATCCCGTTTTTCTGATTGATCTCTAGTCCATCCAGTCCCTTAGCTGCTCTGGGGTTCGCTATCGTTCCTAAAGCCATGATGACTGCATCACAGGAAAGCACAAATTCAGATCCTTCTACCGGAATCGGACGGCACCTGCCCGAAGCATCACAGGCGCCTAGAGCCATCTGGATGCATTCTGCTCCGGAAACCCAGCCTTGATCATCTCCCAAGAAACGAACCGGATTTTGCAGGAGATTGAAAATAACGCCTTCTTCTTTGGCGTGTTGAACTTCTTCCGCCCGGGCGGGAAGTTCATTTTCTCCTCTTCGGTAAACAATTCTGCTTTGGCCGCCTAAGCGCATGACGGTTCTTGCCGCATCCATCGCCACATTGCCCCCGCCGACCACGATGACATTTTTCCCCCGACAGACATCCGTATCATAAGCCGGATCGAAGGCGTGCATTAAGTTTGACCGGGTCAAAAACTCATTGGCTGAATAGACCCCATTTAAATTTTCACCCGGAACCCCCATAAAACGGGGCAGTCCAGCCCCTGAGGCAATGAAGACGGCATCAAAACCTTCCTCATCCATCAGGGCCTTAATCGTGATCGATTGGCCGATCAAGACATTGGTTTCAATCTTTACACCCAATTTTCGGACATTTTCCACTTCATAGGCGACCACCTCATCTTTGGGAAGACGAAATTCGGGGATGCCATACTGAAGGACACCCCCTGCCATGTGGAGGGATTCAAAGATGGTAACTTCATGTCCAAGCTTAGCCAAATCGCCTGCACAGGCCAGTCCCGCTGGCCCAGAACCAATGATGGCTACTTTTTTTCCTGTCCGCTTTGCCGTTGGCGCTTCGAAGGAAATCTGATGGTTTCTTGCCCAATCGGCTGCATAGCGCTCTAATTTTCCAATGGCAATGGCATCCCCTTTTTTTCCTCGGACGCACTGACCTTCACACTGGGTTTCCTGGGGGCAAACCCTTCCGCAAACTGCAGGCAGACAGGACGACTCGGATAGAATTCGGAAAGCCTCGCGATTATTTCCCTCACTGATGGATTGGATAAATTGGGGAATATGAATCTGAACGGGGCAGCCCTCGACGCAGGCGGGCTTTTTGCAATTCAAACACCGAGAGGCTTCAAGCCTGGCTTCTTCATCGGAATAGCCCAGACAAACTTCCTGAAAATGATAGGAGCGTTCAAGCGGATTTCGCTCGGCAATCGGAATTCTCTTCCAGGGGTCGAAAGCCTCCTTGGTATAGGCAGGTTTTTCATGAGCGCTGGCGGCAGGCTGGCTTTTTTCAGTCTCTTTTTCTTCAAGAAGGGCTCGGCCTTCAGGGATTCGATCCATTTTCATTCTTCGAAGGGCCAGATCGAAGTCGACTTTATGGCCATCGAACTCGGGTCCGTCGACACAGGCAAATCGGGTTTTTCCATCTACCAGCACCCGGCAGGCTCCGCACATCCCGGTCCCGTCGACCATGAGCGGACTTAATGAAGCGATGGTTGGAATGTTCAGGCCCTTTTCACTGGTCAACTGGCAGACGAATTTCATCATGATGGTCGGTCCGATGACCACGACTTTACCATAGTTTTTGCCTTGATTTTTTACCAGATCCTCTAACAGGTCCGTTACCCTTCCCGGAAAGCCGTAGGACCCGTCATCCGTTGCAATATAAACATTTTCCGCCAAGGCCTTCATGGGCTCTTCCCAGAAGATCAGCTCTTTTGTTCGTGCGCCCATGATGACATCTACGGGAACCCCATGTTCACTCATCCATTTCACCTGAGGATAAATGGGGGCAATGCCCAGGCCGCCTGCAATAAAGCAGGGATGTAGCTTTTTAAGGCGCCCAAGAGAAACGTTAAGAAGATCAGAAGGGTTTCCTAAAGGGCCGAGAACATCCAATAGCGCGCCTCCCTCAGGGATTTTCCCCATTTTTTGGGTGGATAAACCCACTTCCTGAACAGCTACGGTTATGGTTCCCTCTTTTCGGTCATAATCCGCGATAGTCAGAGGAATTCTTTCTCCATACTGATCGACTTTGACGATCAAAAACTGGCCGGGCAAACAAGACCGGGCAATCCATGGCGCTTCAATGACCATCGTAAAAATAGAATCCGATTCGCGTGTTTTTTTTAGGATTTTATACATGAGAAAGACCTCTTTTTCCCTTTCAGCAATTAATCTGAATTGACCTTAAATAAAGCTTAAGAACTCAATTCCAGTCTATTCGACTTTCGTGTTAATATGATTATACTCGTAATCAACAAAACTTGGCTAATTCCTACTGGTTTGGGAAAAGTCATTTTTTTTTCATTTGGCAAAGGGTGCCTTAGAAAGATCGATTTGGGTGGGGAATGGAAAACAGAGAAAACAACCATAAATATAAAATGGCCATGGAGCATCAGCTGGAACACCTCAAAATCCAGAAGGTAAAAAAAATCCAAAGAAAGATTCGAATCATCACCTTGATTCTTTTCGTCTTCCTGATGATTTTCCTTTTTAACGGCTATCAAAAAGGCTGGTTTGATTCCACAGAACCCTTGGAAAACCTCTTTGCCCGCCTTGGTCCAATCGGTTTTATCGTCGCGGGAATTTTGGTAGTAATAAACTGCATTGTCCCTGTAATCCCCGCTTCTCTTCCTTCTTTGGCTATGTTTATCGCTTACGGGCCAATTTACGGATTTATTTCCGTTCTCATTTTAAATATTGTCGGTTCCATGATTACCTTTACCCTATCGGCTCAATTTGGGGAAAAGTTTGTCAAAGCCTTTGTCCCGGATCGCGTTTTTGACAAGATTCACAGCAAAATAAAAGACGAAAAAACGGCCACAAAATTACTGATCATGGCCTATCTCGTTCCCGGCATACCGGATGACGCAACGACTATGGTCGTTGGGATGACGAACATGAGTCTTTCCCGCTTTTTTTGGATAGCCGTCCTTTGTAAGCCCCTGCCCACCTTTTTATATTTATTCGGCTTTAGTTCCATTTTGCAGTGGATTTTCCAGAGCCTGTTAAAAATGATTTAAAAGAAAGCGGGCAATTGCCCGCTTTCTGCTATTTATATTGGCGAATCGCCCGTTCAACTTTTCTGCGATCGTCTTCTCTTTTCAAGCTTTCTCTTTTATCATAAAGCTTTTTTCCCCGGCCAAGGGCAATATCGAGTTTAACCAGGCCATCTCTCAAATGAACATTTAGAGGCAGAATACTGTATCCCGCTTGCTGAGCGGCCTGACCTAGCTTCTGAATTTCCTTTCTGTGAAGAAGGAGCCTTCTTACCCTTAAGGGATCCACATTATATCGGTTCCCCTCTTTATAAGGATGGATATGCATCCCCTCAATATAAGCTTCTCCCCCTTCCACCGTGATATAGGCTTCTTTGATCGAAACCTTGCCCTGACGAATACTTTTCACCTCAGTGCCTTTAAGCTCAATTCCCGCTTCAATCGGTTTTTCTAGAAAATAGTCATGACCTGCCTTTTTATTATTGGCAAGAATTTTGACCGCTTCTTTTTTTTCTGCCATAGTTATCTGTGCCTTCTCCTGACTGGTCTTCTTGGCTTTCTGCTTAGCGATCTTCTTGATCGGGGGCCGGTTTTTTTCACCTCACGACTTCTTCCGCGAAGGCCCTCACTTCGTCCAGAGTAGCCAGTTTCAATTCTCTCGCCTGAATAGCGTTCGTTTGCCAGCTTTCTGATTTTTTTGTCCTGGACTTCTTTTGAAGGAGATTTCTCCTCCTGTCCCTGATGGCTTGGCTGTTCACCCCAAAGAATCTGAAAGTCAATTTCCCGGTTTTCCGGAGAAGCGGCCGCCACCAAAACCCTGACTCGGTCGCCGTAATGAATCTGCCGATGGGTTCTTTCCCCTTTCGCGATAAAGTGCTTTTCATCATAGGTATAATAATCATCCTTCATGTCCCGGAAGTGGGCCAAGCCCTCAATTGAATTCTCTAAGCGAATGAAAACGCCAAAATTGGTGAGGGAGCTAACAATGCCATAAAATTCCTCCCCGATAAACTGCTGCATATATTCAGCGGCTTTCATATCCACGACATCATGCTCAGCCTCTTCAGCTCTTTCTTCGGTATCGGAAAGATGGATGCATTTTTCCATCAGCAACTCGTAAAGCCCCTCTTCCTTTCTGGCTTTTCCATCTAAAAAGTCTTTCACTAGGCGATGAGCGATCAGGTCCGAATACCTGCGAATGGGGGCTGTAAAATGAGAATAGTGCTCTTCAGCAAGGCCAAAATGAATCTCAGGCCTGGGACTATAGACAGCTCTTTGCAGGCTTTGAAGAATGGCCATACCAATGATTTGTTCTTCTTTTTTCCCCTGGGCCATCTCCAGGATCTTGTCGACGTCATCGGGCTTCGGATGAAGGGGGATCTGAGGATAATGAAAAGCGGCCAGGACCTGATTTAAATGGTCAATGTTTTCCGCTGTCGGCTTTTCATGAATTCGATAAATAAAGGGCAGGTTCTTTTTGTAAAAATAACTTCCGATCACCACATTATTTAAGATCATAAATTCTTCAATCACCCGGTTGGCGATCCTTCGCTCTTCTTCTTTCACGTCGACTGCATGGCCCTCCTCATCCAGGATGATCTTGGTCTCCGGAAAGTCAAAATCCAACGTTCCCTTTTGATCCCTTTGAACATCGAGCATCAAATAAATCTTTTTCATTAAATCCAGCTGGGGATAAAGTGAAGCGTCCTCTGAAAATTCTTTTCCATATTCCATATAATCAGAAACATCTGTATAGATCAGCCTGTGGTTTGACCGGATGATGGAAGGATAAAACTGACTGTCAACAAGCTGACCCTGATCATTTAAAGTAATCTGCGTCGTCAGGGTAAGCCTTTCCTCGTCCGGATTTAGTGAACAGATTCCATTCGACAGGGCAAAGGGAAGCATAGGAATTACCCGATCCAAAAGATAGACGGAGTTCCCTCTTTCATAGGCGTCCTTGTCGATGGCTGAGCCTTCCCTGACATAATGAGAAACATCAGCAATATGGACATAGAGATTGAAGAATTTTCCTCTTTTTTCAACCGAAATGGCATCATCAAAATCCTTGGCGTCCGCTCCATCAATGGTCACCGTATACAGGTTGCGTAGGTCACGCCTGCCCTTTCGGTCTGAAACCGTAACTTTTTGCGGAATTTTTTCGGCTTCTTCCTGGCTTTGATCAGAAAATTCATAAGGAAGCTCATGGTTTCGCAAAATGGAAGTAATATCCACACCGCTTTCCCCAGCTTTTCCGATAATCTCCCGAACATGGCCAAGGGGGTAGGGATCTTGGGGCTGATAATTTACAATTTCAACCAGGACCTTGTCATTTTCCTCGGCGTCCATGGAACCGCCTTTGGGGATCAGGATATGAACAAAAAACCTGGGATCGTCTGGGATCACAAAGTCATCCTGCCCTTCCTTTACAAATTTTCCCACCAAAGGATGAGGATTTCTTTCCAGAACTTCAGTCACCTCTCCTTCAGGGTTTCGGCTGCTTTGCTCATCCGCTGGCCGGATAATCCGATAGGAAACCAGATCTCCCTGTAATGCGCCATTTAAGTTGTCGGCGCTGACATAAATATCTGTTTCTTTTTCTTCTTCCGGCAAAATGAAAGCAAACCCTTTCCGATTCATTTGAACTTTTCCCGCCTTTTCCTTTTCCTTTCCTTTATTGGTATTGGAAAAGGATTTTTCTTTTGGTGAGACTTTTTCTTCTTTCAGCGGGACTCCTTGAAAAGGCTCCTTTGGCGTTTTTTTCGGCTCCTCTTTTCCCTTTTTTTCAGCTTCATCTGAATGTGAGATCAACGCTTTTTTTGCGCTTTCTCTTTGATAAGTCCGATTGACCTTGATTTTCCCTTTCTTGGACATACGAATCATTTCGTTTTCCAACATTTCCTCGATCAAATCGTAAAATTCGAGGCGCTGTGTGTCATTAAGGCCAAAAGTATCTGCTAAAGACGAGGCCTGAACAGGCGTATAGGATTCCTTACTCATATAGGAAAGAAGAAAAGATTTAATATTCATACAAACACCCTCTTTGCTGCCCTGACAGCGGTTCAAAAGATTTACTCATCCTTTGTTTTACTCGACCTCTTTATTTATACCCATTACAGCCCTAATGCGCCATTCCATGAAAAAAGGCGAAACTTCAATCTTGAAGTTCGCCCCTTTGGCCTATCCATAATATAATTGCGCTCACCATTTTTTTCTGCCTATTTGATCAGAACAAGACCCAAAAGGCTAATGACGAAAATGACTGAGCTGATAATGGTAATTTTACCCAGGAAAGCATCCCTTGATTTATAGGCGGAAGTTCCGTACATATTTGCTTCCTGACCAAAAAGCGATCCCGCTCCGGTTTTGGGCTTCATCATTAACGTTGCAACAATAATGATTACACTGGTCACGACCAAAAGAACCATGCATAATGTCTTCAAATTTTTCACCACCTCTGCTATTGCGATTTCGAAACGACGTGGAAAGTATATCAAAGAAAGAGCGCCCTTTCAACGTAATGCCCAAATTTATTCGGTTCTCAACCGATGCTTCAATTTTTCAAAGGTTTTCTCGCCAATGCCAGAAATATTTTTGATTTCTTCGATCGTTTTAAAGGGATGGTCTGACCGGTAATTGATAATCTCTTTTGCCCGGGACGGACCAATCGACGGCAGGCTCATTAGCTCTTCTTTGGTGGCCTGGTTGATATTAACCGTGAAAGCATCCTCATTCTGACCGGGTACGTTTTGATCTGTAGTGGGATTTTTAGACTGATCAGGAACATGGACCCAGGTTGATTCGAGACCGTTTTCGTCTGAAGACGAATTGCAATCAGGAATCACGATTTTCATCTCATCCGTCACTTTCATCGCCAAATTAACCGAGTCAAGATTCGCATCTTCTGTGAGGCCTCCCGCCTGTTTAATCACATCTGATACCCGCTCTCCCGTTTGAACGCCGTAAACACCAGGATGGAGAACAGCCCCGTCAATATGGACATAGCAAAGGGAAATTTTCTTTTCTTCCTGGTCTTTTTCTCGCCCGGTATCCTCCTTTGGCTGAGAAGACACCGCTCCAGAAGAGTGGGCGCCTTCACTTGCCTGTTGATCTTCCTTTTCCTCCGCGTAAGAAAACTCACTTAGGTCTTGCTGGTCGGAAGAGAAAAGCTCTTTTCCTATCCCTCGATGAGCCTGAAAAGCGCCTAAGCCGATCAAGATGGTGACTACAAAAACAAATAAAATTTTTTCTTTATGTTGAGAAAGCAAGGGGTCTCCTTATCTAATCAGACCAAAGCTCCTCCAGACCATAATATTCTCTTTTTTCCTCTGTAAAGATATGAACAATCGTCTCTGCGCAATCGAGAAGAATCCATCCTCCTTCTCTCATCCCTTCTGTTCGCACCGGTGGGGTTCCTGCTTGAGATAAGGCCTCCTCAATCGCATCCGCAATCGCCTGGGTATGGTTTTTGTTTCTACCGGACATGATGATGAAATAATCACTAAGGCCCGCTTGATTGTCCAATTTTATGGTCTTAATGTCCTTGGCTAATTTGTCGTCTGCCGCCTGAATGATCGTCTTGTTTTTTTCTTTAATGGGATCTTCTTTCTTTGTCATTTTCTTTCCTTTCCTTTTACGATTGCATGCTATTGTTCTCTGTTTTGAACCCTTCCTGAGCTTGCATTTCAAAAATGAGTCCATTTCTGGCCTTCACTGACAAAAGTTCAATCACTTTTCCCGTTTCAATAAGATAGGTTAGCGTATGGTCAAAAGCGGCTAGGGTCCCCTTAGTTAAACCCTTGAGGCTAAGCTCTCGAAGACCTGCCAACCCCTCAAAGTTCCGATTGGGCTCAATCAAATCAGAGAGAAAAACAATTTTATCCAGTTTAGACATTTGCTCAGCGCCCTGGGTGTGCGCTTGAATGGCCGAAATGACCAGAGGATCTTTTACACCATAAAAATACTGAGCAACAAGCCCCCCCAAAAACGCGTGATAGGTTGGTGAAGGCCGGTAATCCTTGTCTTGAAGTACACCCAAATCCTTGAGCTTGGCAAAATAAACGTCTTCCTTTTTCTTCGCACAGTCATGGAGGTAGGCGGCTGAAATGGCCTGATATTCATTTTGTCCGTATCGCCGGGCAAGAAACATGGCCGTCCGAGTAACGCCCAGGACATGGCGGTAACGCTTGGGATCTAAATCCTTTCTTAACTGAACGGTCCAGGATAAATAGGGTTCTTCTTCCAAAACGGCTAAATCCATGGCCTGAACCTTGTCCAGCCAATCCTGGTTCTCAGCATCCAACATAGAGCCTCTTTTCATAGATATATTTTTCTACCTCGATTGGGACCGTGTAGCGGATGCTTCTCCCTTCACAGACATCTTTTCGGATGTCCGAGGAGGAGATCGAATTGGTATAGCGCTCAATGATCCCGACATCAAAGCCTCTTTGATTCAGACTTTCTGCCTTTTCCACAAGATCTCCCGCAACTTCTGACCTTCTTGCCACGATAAGACTGGTTAAGGAAAGAAGTTCCCATGGCCTATGCCAGCTTTCAATCGATAGCAGGCTGTCTTCTCCAATGATAAAATACAGTTTCCAAGATGGATGCTCTTTTTTCCATTCTTTGACCGTATCCACTGAATAGCGGATTGTCTTCGACATGATTTCCCTTCGGTCAATGGAGAAATGCGGATTGTCACGGATGGCGATTTTAAGCATCTCCAGCCTTTCCTGATAATTGTTTTCCTTGCCGTTTTTATGAGGAGGATGGTAAGCGGGAAGAAAGTCTACCCGGTCCAAATGAAAGGAATCATACGCATCCTCTGCAACTAGCAAATGCCCAAGGTGGATCGGGTCAAAGCTTCCCCCATAAAGGCCGATCCTTTTTACTTCGTTTCCTTGGTATGAAAAGTCCATTCCCTTTGGCATGGGTCCAGTTCCTTTCTCCTCATAACAGACAAAAGTGATATTCTTACTTTACCGCAAATATTTCCATAAAGAAAATCCGATCTCTCATTTTCCTTTTTTCTTTTAGCGGTCGGGGCCTTCCAAAGCTAAAAATCGAATCTTCCATTTTTCATTCCCTAAAAAAACGTAGGCCGTGCCATGATCGCTAACGGGTGAGGCAAAGTCATACTTTGGTTCAATGAGCGTTTGATCTTCAAACCGGTATCCAAAAAAATTTCCTTCCCGAAATACCTTAACGATCCCCTCCTTGTCTTTTTGTTTTTCTTTTTGTTTCATTTTTTGTTCTTGAACAAATTTAATGAATCTTCCTTTTTCATTAAGTAAAAACGTCTTGCCCTTTCTTTGGCAATAAAAGCCCTGATCCCATGGCAGCAATGAATCATAGGTTTCATAATCAATGGGATTTCCGTCCGAATCCAGAAGAAAAAATCCCTTGTCACTTTTTCCAATCGCCTTTTGTTCAAACCATCCGTCAATAAAGCGCTCCTGACAGGAAGAAATGCGAACCTTCTTCAGAAGGCTTGTTAATTCTTCCTGATAGGTTTTAGGATCGATCTTTTTTTGATACCGACAAAAAAGAGATAGGGCCTTCGGATAGAGATTTCTTTCCTGATACTGATGAGAAAGCAGAACAAGGTTTTTCGGATTGTTTAGAAGGGAGGGCGTATCGGTGAACATTCGTTCAGCCTGGTCTAAACGAAGATTAGAAACAAGGGTACGAAAATATAGAGAGTCTAATTTTCTTTTCGTCTTTTCCCCCATGCGATCAAAGGCTTTCATGGCCTCTTTTTCAAAACCGGCATCCAGGAGCTCTTGTATGGATTTCTCCTGTATCCGAAGCTTTACTGCATCCTGTTTTTTATTTTGGCAGCGGCCATATGTAGATAGGACCATCAGGAATAAAAAAATCAGCGGAATCAATAAAACCTGCCATCCCTTTTCTCTTTTCATCCACTAACCTCCTTTCTCATTCACAAGCGCCTGATCTTCAAAAACCAGATCCAATAAAATATCTTCTTCATTTCGAATTTGCTGAATAAGCAGAATCAGCTGATTTTCAAAGATTTTTCCTTCTTCTGGAAGGATCAGATGGATTTTCGGCTTTTTCTCCCTGATGAATCGGGTCGTTCCGTCCTCCATTTTGACCTGAGGATAATCCTCTTGGGCCTTTTTTACTGCACGAGCATAAGAACGGAGCTTCGAAAGAATCGGATTTTCTTTTATCGTATACTGAGCAGGGTCTGTCCCCTCCCCGCTTGTATAGGTCGGAGTAAAAAGATTGATTGAATAAATGGCTGTAGGGTTTCCTTCGTCGCTGATATAGTCAAAAACCTGACCCTTTAAAAGGATATTTTCCGGATGTTTCTCCCTTTCGCTTTGTGCAAAACGGCTTCCTCTTTGGAAGGGGGGAAGGGTCCAAATACTGGGTTCGCTTTCCTTTTCCTCTTCTTCAATCCAATCATCCCCTAAAATCCACAAGCCCGCACTGGCATTTTGGGCAATCTCTACGGGTCCCAGTTGCTTTAAAACCCCAGGGAGCTTCAACGAATAGTGAAGTTTCAAGGTCACTCGGTTTTGTTCCGGGCAAAGCTCCTTTTCAATTTGACTTTCTCCAATCCAGTGGTTCTGAGAAGCCTGGCTCGATATTTTTTCCTTTCCCCCATCAAGAAAATTTTTATAGATTAAACGAATATCCGCTTGATCCATTGCCTCTTTGACCGCCTGTTCGATATCCAAAGGATTTGGCCCTTCTTTTCCTCCTTTTTTTTGAAAAAAACGATCAAGGCCGGGCAGGTTTTTCCCCAGGCAAGCCCGAAAAGAGAGACGATCAGAATACGCTAACACCGTTTGATCCAGGCTTTCCTGAGTTTTTGCCTGTACTCTAATCACTTGTAAAATCAAAATCCAGGACAAAAAAGCAAAGAGAAAAATTCCTAAAGCAAGGGCTGCTTCAACGGTCAGAAGACCTTCTTCCGAAAAGAGCAAATTGTTCTTATTCTCTTTATGGTTCAGCGGAGGATTCTTCCCGATCCTCTTTTTTGTATTTTTCATAGCCCTCCTCCCAGTTTTCTTTAATGGTATAGGTAGGTTGAGCCCATCCCGAAAGAGATGGAAAAGGAGAATTTCCCAAAAAGGTCGTTTGAATCCTGGCCTGCCCTTGCCACTTCAGCGAGGTTTGGGCGATGGTTAAATCGATACCTTCGCTTTGCGCTTGAATTAATCTTGCTGTATTCGAGAGCAAGGTCGCTTTTTGTGGTCCTGTTGACCGTACCCATAGCAAGAGAAAAATATAGTCCTGATAATCCATGCAAAGGCTTGAAGATACGGCCAGGCCCATATCCATTCCTTCTTCTCCCATCTCTTTTCGGAACCCCTGAAACCACTCGCCCATCTGTTTTTCCAGATTTTCTTCCTTTTTTGACAACATGGCCTCAGCCTTAGCAATTCCCTGATCGCATAGGTGATCAATTTTTTCTAGGACGGGCTTTTCCGCTTTTTCCGCCATCTCTTTAGCAATTTCTTCTGCCTTTTGAGAAAGCTTTTCGGTCTCTACCCCTCCTTTTCTTTTTTCTTCCTGAAGCTGGTCAAGCTGATCAAGAAGCTCGTTTTTCTGCTTCCGAATTTGCTGAAAAGCGCCTTTTAGTGCCTTTCCTACGGCTCCATCTCCGGTTTGATCTTGCGCACGTGCCATCATTTGATCAAATTTTTGAGCAGCCTGATCTCTACTTTCTCCCTGACCATTAATCAGTTCCCCTAAAATAAATTGAGCAATTGGTTTTTCCAAAGCGCTCGTGACCATCTCTTCACTCGATTTTCGAATTGATTCAACTTTTTCTTTTGCCAGGTCTCTTGCTTCTTCGATTCCACCCTCAAATCCAGCATCAAGGTCGTCAAAAAAATCTCGGGTAATGTCCTTTGTCACTTGATGAATGCCCGTTAAAGCAAATCGCCAGGTTCCTTCTGACTTGAAAACCGGAACTTTTTTTCCTAAGTATAGGTCATGTAAGTCCATCCAGCTTTCTCCACAGGCAAGTAAAAAACTTAAAGCCGACTGAAGCAAGGGGACCCCAAAGCCGGTCCATCCAACTAAAGCCAGCGCTACGGTGTGCGTTTCCGCGAAGATTTCTTTTGAACTAAAGGCATAGGCAAGATTGGCCAGAAGTCTCATGGCAAAAATTCGGCTTGATGCCTGTTTGAGATTATCCATCCATTGATCTTGTCCATAGAGGATATATTCCAGTTCCCCGCCAAAATAGGGCCTTTGATTCATCGGATAAGAGGTTAAGGATAAAAGCGGCTCTTTCTTTTCCTCTTCTTTTTTCTTTGAAATTCTGCAAGAAAACATATGGGTCCAGTATAAAAATAAGTCCGCATGGTCAGAGAGGCTTTTCGCTGGATCAGCGCTTTGTAAATATTCTCCCGTCTCTTTCATACTTTTAATCATTTCTTCCATCATCTCCACCGATCCATCGGCAAGACCCGGAAGAAAAATCAGGGGAGGATTTTCAGCCTGACAGTCTTTTTCAAACCGCTGCATTTGATCATCACTGATCCGTTCTCTTATGGAGCCCGCAAGATGGGAAAGACCGGCCTTTTCCGCCCGATTCGCCTTGATTTGGATTTTCGCCGCTCTTAAAATCGCAGCTCCTTTTTTCTTCATATTCACGATAAATTCTTTAAGGCTCTTTCTCAAAGAGGGAGAAGAAGCCACTAAATTCTGTTCTGTACTTTGACCCTTTGGGCTTAAAAGGGACTCTTTTTCCCAGCTGGCCTTTTCACCTTCCCCACTCAACGCTGAATCAAGAAATTCTCCCTGATCATATTTCTCGTCGATAGTCTTCATCCAGTCAGAGAATTGCATATCCTTGAGAACTATTCCGTTCAACTGGACCTTTTCCCAAAGTTGGATTTGTTTTTCCCCTTCTTGCCTTACCTTCTCTAATTCATTTTTTAAGCTTTCATATTGAAGAAAGCTTTTTTCCATTCCCACAGCTAAAGATTCCGTCTGAAAACTGATTCCAACTAAGCCTAAAGGAAGATTTTTTAGGGAATTTTCCCAATTCTTTTTTGATTCCGTCAGCTTTTTTTCGGGTTCCTTCATGCCATCCAAGGCATGAGAAAGAGCTTCAGCAAGGTTTATTGCCTCTTCCAGCTTTTCCTTTCGCTCTTTATAAGCCTTTTTGACCTTTTGAAATCTCCCTTCTAAAAGCTCTCTTATGTCCGGATCAAAAAGGTCTGAAAAGGATGCAAAATTTTCTTCTTCGTTTTGATTGATCGAGTACGCATAGGCTCTCTTTAAAGTTTGATTAAGAAGCTTTGTCTCTTCTTGCAAATCGTTAAGACTTTCCGTTAGAGGAGGAAATCCTAAAAACAAGTTGTTTTTCGCCCCGCCTAAAAAAGAAGGATCCGCCTTCTTCGTTTTGCCAAAATCGACGCTGCATTGATCAATCTCTTTTTGGATTTCATCCAAGACCTTTTCATACGAAATCTTGGCGTCAAATACTTCTGGAAGATCTTGCAAGCCTTTAAAAATTTTCGTTTCTTCGTTAATTTTTTCAAGAAAAAGGCCAGGACTTTGCCATTCCATAAAACTGAGCACTTGTTTTTCCATCTCTCGTGGAAGACTTAATCTGGCCCCTTCAGAAGGCGCTAACGCAAGCTCTCCATCTGTTATGGTGAAAAAATCGCTGTGATCCTCTCCTTTTTTCATCCTCCTTGTGAAGGATTCTTCTGCAATCGTTTGTGCTCGCTCAAGGTCAGGAAGCGCAAAAAGCCCATACTCCTTTGCCAGTTCTTTATCGAAGGTGGAAAGCGCTAGGTTGGAAGCCAGGCGAAGTCCGGTCCTCATTTGACCTCCCGCGATGGATATTCGGGCAAGGTCCGTGAGAATCAATACCATAACCAGAAGGATGGAAAGAATCGCGGCTAAAAACACGCTTACGAGCCCACGGTCGCTTTTCGCCCTCCTCATTCCTCGATGCTTAACGCATGATTCCTGGCTTTTTTTTAGATGATTTTTTACCTTTCCCTTCTGACTTTTCATCCTCTTTCCCGATTCTCCTAATTGTAGGAGAAAAGGCCTCCTCTTTAATACGCCTTTTTTTCCTTCTTCATCCACCTCATTATGGCCATATAATGGCGAAGATTCTCCGTTGAGGATGCCCATCGCACCTTTTGTCGCTGGTCCAGATTAATTTCCTCGGGAAGATCAAAATACCGAAAAGCCATAGCTCCTCGAGCATTTTTTTGTTCGCTTAACTGAAGCTCTTTAAAAAACAAACCATGGACTTCGATGCTTGCTTCTCCGCCCAATTCTTCATTGAGTAATCCTGAATTCGGATTGGCAAAAACCGGTGAAGAAATTGGCTTTTGCAGAGCACGGTTTGCTTTTTCGCTGTCATTGATTTGCGCCCAGAAAAGAAAAGTCAAAAAAACGAGAAAAAAGATCACAAAAAAGACAATCGGAAATAGATAGGCTCCTTCAATGAAGCTGATGGCCCCTGTCTCATCAGACAATCGTTTGTAAGGGATCATAAATTCATAGCATCTTCTTCTATTTTTTGAAATAAACGATTTAATAAGCTGGTCAGCTGTTCCTTGAAAATCGCGGCAAGGGCAATCACAACCAAAATGATTAAAACGATTGCGACCATGTTTATTTCTCCTTCCTCCGAGCAAAAATTTTTCCAAAATCGTGTAATTGCCTTCTTCATGGTTAATTGAACTGTCATTATTCTTCCTTTCTTTAAAAATTGAATAAATTTTGTTTGAATAGGGGCACGAGAAGCAGGAGAAGGATCCCGATAAATTGCAAAAGGCCCGGCAAAAGCATCTGTTCCTGGGCGCGATCAGCCGCTTTATGAAGGCGGTTGATTTTTTCCTTGCTTTCTTTTCTTCTCAGTTGATCGAGTCCCCGAGCAAGCTCACTTCCTCCAAGTTCAACATTTTGGATCACAAGCTGGTTAAAATCTTTTAAGGCGTCCAGCTGATATCGCTCGCCAAAACTAAGATAAGCCTGATTAAATCCCACACCCTCCTTTCTGAGACGAGAAACCCTTCTCATTTCTTCATATAATGGGCCTTCTTTATCTTGAGCGATCTCCTTCCATGCTGCATCCAAGAGCATACCTGCCCGTAGGGACAGGACGAGACCTGTCAAGAGATTCGTAATTTCATTTTCTACTTTTCTTTTTTCTTGAATCGCTTGGCTTTTTAAAAAGGAAATCGAGGCATAATAGCGAAGCCCTATCCCGATCAGGGTGATCCAAGCGAAAGGGGACCAGAAGAAAAAAAGAGGAATGAAAGCGGAAAGAAGAAAAAGATCACGCCCGCACTTTTGATCTTCTTTTTTGACCCATTTGGATCCTTCTCCCTGTCCCTTTAAAATCTCCATCCACTGGACTTTTTTTCGATAAAGGCCTGGGGAGGAAAAGAGAATGAGATTTTCCATTCCTTCACCCAAAAAAGAAAGTCTCTGTCCGTAAAAAA
>CABTZP010000012.1 GCA_902489375.1 uncultured Tissierellia bacterium
CTTCCACTGAGCTTTTTGATGAGGCCAGAAAGATCGGAAAAGAAGGCTATTATTTTTGGAAGACCGATCGCCTGATGTCAACCGAAGAGATGATTGATTTTTATGATGAGCTGGTCCACCGTTATCCCATCATTTCGATTGAAGACGGTCTTGCGGAAGAAGACTGGAAGGGATGGAAGCTTTTAACCGATCGGCTGGGAAAAAAGATTCAGCTGGTCGGAGATGATCTTTTCGTCACTAATACCGAAAGACTAAAAAAAGGAATTGAAAACGGCGTGGCGAACTCGATTTTAATCAAGGTCAATCAAATTGGAACCTTAACGGAAACCCTCAATGCGATTGAGATGGCAAAACGGGCCGGATATACCGCGGTTGTCTCTCACCGGTCCGGAGAAACCGAAGATACGACCATTGCTGACCTGGTCGTTGCCGTCAATGCCGGACAGATTAAGACGGGCGCTCCGAATCGGACTGATCGGGTATGCAAATATAACCAGCTTTTGCGGATTGAGGAGTCATTGGGCGGATCCGCCCGGTATGACGGTTTGGATTCTTTCTATAACCTGCCAAGATCATAGGGGAAAACGCCCAGTTCAGACGAATGATCCTGTTTTGGAAAGGGAAGACTGAGGAGAGAATTTGCGCCAAATTGATGTGTAGAGGAGAAGACGATGAGAAACCAAAACCGAGTCGTCGCCATGCTTTTAGCTGGAGGACAGGGATCCCGATTAAAAGGACTGACGAAAGATACGCCGAAACCAGCCGTGCCTTTTGGCGGAAAATATGAAATCATCGACTTTGCTTTGAGTAATGCCAGAAATTCTGAAATTCGAGATATCGGCATTCTCACCCAATACAAACCCTTCAAACTCAATGAGCACATCGGGGTAGGGGCGGCCTGGGATTATGACCGGTCAACAGGCGGCCTGAGGGTGCTTAGTCCTTATTATAACGAAGAAGGGGGCCGCTGGTATGAGGGGACAGCGAACGCAATCTTTGAAAACATTGATTATTTAGATCGGCTCAGTCCCCAATACGTTCTTATTCTCTCAGCGGACCATATTTATAAAATGGATTATAACGAGTTATTGGATTGCCATCAAAAACACGGGGCGGAGTGTACCATCGCCGCTCGGGAGGTTTCCTGGGACGAAGCTCCCCGTTTTGGCATTCTCAATGCGGATGCCGATGACCGCGTTTTGGAATTTGAAGAAAAACCAAAAACGCCCCGGTCAAATTTGGCTTCAATGGGAATTTATATGTTCAATTGGCCGACTCTTCGCAAGGAGCTGATTAAAGATTATCAAGATAAAAATTCCGCTTACGATTTCGGTAAAAACATCATCCCCAATATGTTACAGGCAGGGTTTCCCCTTTACGTCTATCGGTTTCAAGGTTACTGGATGGACGTTGGCACCGTCCGTTCCTACTGGGAAGCGAATCTGGAGATGCTCAATCCCCTAAACACCTTAAATATTTATGACCGAACATGGCGCATTTATACTTCTGCCCGAAATTTTCCTCCCCATTATATTGCCAGGGATGCCCAGGTTTCCGACGCCATGGTCAATGAAGCCTGCATGATCTACGGAAAGGTTGAACATTCCGTTCTTTTTAACAATGTTCGGGTCGAAGAGGGTGCGGAGGTAAAGGATTCTGTCATTTTAAATGATTGCGTGATCAAAAAAAATGCGAAAGTCTATCATGCTGTGGTCGGGAGCGGAGAAATCGTGGAAGAGGGGACAGTGATTGGACAAAAAGACGGACCGGATATTTCTCTTTACTGTGATGGACAGGTAAGCGAAGAATAGGAGGTCTTTATGAAAAATTGCAGCGGGGTCATTTTTTCGCCTGAACAGGATCAAAACTTTGGGGAGCTGGTCTCCGACCGGCCAAATTATATGCTTCCCTTTGGCTGCCGCTACCGGATTATTGACTTTGCCCTTTCCAATATGGCAAATTATAACCTTTCGGATGTTCTGCTTTATGCCGGATCAAATATTCGCTCTACGCTTGATCACGTCGGGGACGGCTCAAACTGGGAAATGAACCGCAGAGACCGAGGCCTGGTCATTAATCCCGTTTCTTATAGCCGGGGCTTCAATACGGTCTCTGAAATTGAAAGTTATTTTCAGTCCATTTCCTATTATGAGCATTCTGAGCAGGAACACATTTACATTGAAAACCCCATGGTCATTGCCAAAATCAACCTGAAAGATGCCTATGATACCTTTGTTCAAAATGATGATGACGTCATGCTTCTATATAAAGGAATGGTCGATGAAATGGGCTATTTCAATGGCATGCGAAAGCTGATCCTCGATAAGGATGACGGGCATTTTATTAATGTTGGCTATTATCTTGGGACGGACCCAAATGTCGACCTTTTGATCGGGCGTATGTTTATCAAAAGAGAGGTTTTTATTCAGCTGGTCAAACATTCCGTAGAAAATGGAACGGCCGTGACACTCCTTCAGGCAATTTTGAATCATAAAAACCGGCTGAAGATTGGCACCTATCAGGTTCGCTGCGAAATCGAGCCGATTTTTGATGTCGATTCCTACTACCGGGCAAATATGCATCTCCTGAATCCAGAAATCTATGATGAAATTTTTTATCAGGGCGGAATGGTTTATACCAAATCAAAAGATGAACCCTCAACGATCTATCGAAATTCATCAAAACCTGTCCATTCCCTGGTTGCCAATGGCTGCATGATTGCCGGTCAGGTTGAAAATTCCATTATTTTCCGTGGCGTACAGATTGGTAAAAACGCCATCGTACGCAACTGTATCATTAATCAGGAGACCATCATTAAAGACAATGCGGTCTGTGTGAATGTCATTACCGATAAATATGCGGTGATCGAGGAAGGGGTGACGATCGCCGGCGCTTTTACGCATCCTTTCCTGGTGGGAAAAGATGAGGTGATTCGCAACCGAGATTCTTTTTAAAGGTTGAAAGATCGGAAAAGCCCTTTCCAATCGGGCATGAAAAGGCGAAAATGATGAAAATACTTTTTGCGGCAGCGGAAGCCGCACCCTTTATTAAAACCGGAGGATTGGCGGATGTCGCCGGATCTCTGCCCAAAGCTCTGCACCAGCTAGGAGAGGACGTGCGGGTAGTTTTGCCTCTTCACCGGCAGATCCAGGACCAGTGGATTGGGGAAATGCATAAAATTGCTGAGTTTTATGTTGATATTGGCTGGAAGCATGAATATTGCGGCGTTTTGGAACTGGTCCATGACGGGGTCACCTATTATTTCCTCGATAATAAATATTATTTTTGGCGTCCGTCGCCCTATGGTCAATTTGATGATGGTGAACGTTATATTTTCTTTTCGAAGGCCGTATGTCGGCTGCCCAGAATTTTAAACTGGAAAATCGATATCATCCACGCCAATGATTGGCATACGGGCCTGGTGCCGGTGTATGTCCATGACTACCGGTCGGGAGATTCTTTTTATAGAGATGTCCGAACGCTTTTTACCATCCACAATCTTCAATATCAGGGACAGTTTGATCTGTCACTTTTTTATTGGACCAATCTTTCTTCGATTTACTGTGGCGATGATCAGCTCAAATTCTATGACAGCATTAACTTCATGAAAGCGGCGATAGTTTATGCAGATCGGGTAAATACGGTTTCTCCGACCTATACCCAGGAGATCCACTATCCCTTTTTCGCTCACGGCCTACAAAATGTCATTCAAGCCTATGATGGAAAAATCAGCGGCATTCTTAACGGGATTGATGACCAGGTCTGGAACCCGAAAACGGATCGAAAAATCTTTTATCCCTATGATTCCTCTAGCCTTTCTTTGCGGAAAAAGAACAAGAAGGCTCTTCAGGAAAAATATGGCCTGCCGGTTCAGGCGAATCGACCGCTCGTCAGCATGGTGACCCGACTCACTTCCATGAAAGGTTTAGATCTGATTACTCATATCGCCGAGGAACTGATGAAAAGGGATCTTGAGTTTATTGTGCTCGGTACGGGTGATCCGGGATATGAACAAAGGCTGCGTCAGCTTTCCCAAACGTATCCGAAAAAATGTTCAGCCAGAATTTATTTTAGCGATGAAGAATCTCATCAAATTTATTCAGCGACGGATATTTTTTTGATGCCTTCGATCTCCGAGCCATGCGGACTCTCTCAAATGATTGCAATGCGTTATGGGGCTCTTCCTTTGGTAAGGGAAACCGGAGGCCTGAGAGACTCGGTCCAGGCCTATAATAAATACGAGGGAACGGGGGACGGATTTTCTTTTTCCAATATCAATGCCGATGACTTGCTCTATGTCCTGGATGAAGCGCTTGATCTTTATCAGCATTACCCGGATCAATTTCGAGCCCTTCAGTTAAGGGCAATGAAAAAAGACTTTTCCTGGGAAAGCTCTTCAAAGGCCTATTTGGATCTTTATCGGTCTTTAATCGCCTGATCAAGGAGATCAAGAAAAATGAGGGATAAAGGAAAAACAGAGAATACCGATCCGCTTTTTCTGCCCTTTGGGGCCATATATGGACCCAAAGAGACGACCTTTCGTCTTTGGTCGCCGGAAGAGGAAGAAATACGAGTTAATCTTTATAAGGGGGAAAAAGGCCCGGCTCTGCACAGCTACCCCATGGAAAGGGAAAACGACACCTTCTTTCTCACCCTGCAAGGAGATTATAAGGGGCTTTACTACACTTTTGAAAGAGAGGGAAAGGAAGCCACGGATCCCTACAGCCGGGCCTGTTCCCTATACCACGAAAGGTCCTGTATTATTGACCTTCAAGAGACGAATCCGCCTGAATTTGCAAAGGATCGTTTTGTGGAGATTGATCAGAATCAAGCGATCATCTATGAAATTCATGTGGGGGATTTCACCTTCGATCCGTCTTCAGGCGCTTTGAATCGGGGAAAATATCTGGGTTTCGCGGAAGCGGGAACAAAGTTCCGCCAAGAATCGACAGGGATTGATCACCTGGAAGAGATGGGGATCACCCATGTCCATCTGATGCCCGTACAGGAATTTGCAAGCGGGGATAAAAATCCGGATCGGTTTGGCGACGATGCGAATTATAATTGGGGATACGATCCTGAGCTTTATAATGTGCCCGAAGGAATGTATTCGACCAAACCATGGGATCCGAAAAACAGAATCTACGAATTTAAGCGCCTTATTTCTGCCCTTCATCAAAGGGGGATTGGCGTCATCCTGGATGTGGTGTATAACCATACCTGGAAGACCCTGGACTCAAACTTCAACCTCCTGGCGCCCATGGCCTATTATCGGTTTATGGACGGACATTTTTCCAATGGTTCAGGAGTCGGCAATGAGCTGGCAACGGAACGGCCGATGGTTCGAAAATTCATTTTGGATTCTTTAGCCTACTGGCAGGAGGAGTATCATATTGATGGTTTTCGCTTTGATCTTATGGCCCTGATTGATCAGGAAACCATCCGGCAGGCAAAGACGATGGTTTTTAAGAAAAATCCCCATGCCCTCATCTATGGAGAACCCTGGGTCGGAGGAAAATCGGCCCTTCCCGAAAAAATGCAAACCCGATGGAAAGATCAGATCGGACAGGGCTTTGCCCTATTTAATGAGCGATACCGAAAAGCCCTTGGCGGGGAAAATGAAGGAGGATCGCGTGGGTTTGCTCAGGGCAATACGCAATCATTTGAAGAGATGGCCATGGGGATCACAGGTTTCGTTGATTTTGGAGGAAAACCCGGAGACCTGAAAAATCCCACAGAGTCTCTAAACTATTTCAACTGTCACGATAACCTGATCTGGGAAGATAAGCTTCAAAGTTCGGTAGATAGAAAGGACCTGATGGTTTCCATGACCAAACTGGCCTTTGGCCTGCTTCTGACTTCTCAGGGCCTGCCTTTTTTTCACGCGGGAAATGAATTTCGACGAACCAAAGAAATGGATGCCAACTCTTATCGTTCCCCTTATCAGGTCAATGCCATGGATTGGTCACTGAAAGAAAAAAATCAGGACCTGGTTCACTATGTTGCGGATTTGATCCATCTGCGAAAAGCGTATCCGGTCCTTTCTCTTAAAACAGGAAAGGACGTAAGGGCACGGGTAAAAAGCTGCCAGGGCTTTTCCCATAATTGTTTAGTTTTTCTTTATCAAATCGAAGAAACAAGCCAGGAGGACTGGCTTTTGGTCATTCATTACAACGGATGGAATCCGATAAGACTCTCTGAGGATTTTCTTTTTCGGGAGTTAAAATGCAGTCAAATTGATCTCCAAAGGATCTTCGATTCCTGGGGGAAAATCGTCGTGAACCGGGTCAAAAATCATCTCTCAGACGGCGAATGCCTGGAGCTTGATCCCTTATCCACAACGATTTTTAAGCTGAAGCGGGGAGGAATTAAATATGAATTATAAAGATGAATATCGGTCCTGGTTAAATAACGAATATATGAATAAAGAAACCCATCGAGAGCTCAAGGCCATTTCTGAAGAGGAAGAGGAAATCCGGGATCGCTTTTATCAGAGGATGGCGTTTGGAACGGCCGGACTTCGAGGAAAGCTTGGAGCAGGAACCAACCGGATGAACCTTTATACGGTTGCGGAAGCCACGGAAGGCTTCGCCCGGATGATTGATCAAAAAGGCCCCCAGGCGAGAAGAAGGGGAGTGGCCATCGGATATGATGTTCGCCATCAGTCGATGGAATTTGCCAAGCTTGCGGCAGAAGTTTTTGCTGCCCATGACATTCACGTCTTTCTTCATCCGGACATCTGCCCAACGCCTCTGCTTTCTTATACGGTTCGTAAGCTCCATACCTTTGCCGGTGTAATGATTACTGCTTCGCACAATCCCAAAGAGTACAATGGATATAAAGCGTATAACGATGATGGCTCACAAATCCTGGATGATTGGGCCGATGAAATTGAAAAAAATATTGGCGAGGTCACTTCTTATTTTTCGATTCCCCGCCTCTCTTTTGACATTGCCCTTGAAAATAAGAGAGTAGAGTATGTACCGGCTTCCCTGCTCGAAAGCTACTATCAGGATGTGCTCTCCCTAACAATCCATGATGACAAGAACACCCTTGATCGTTCCATCTCCTGCGTTTATTCCCCCTTAAATGGCTGTGGGAATAAGCCAGTTCGCCATATTTTAAAGGAAAGAGGATTTCACGAGATCCATGTTGTGCCGGAGCAGGAAAATCCGGATCCCGACTTTACAACGGTTGGTTATCCCAATCCTGAGGATCCCAAGGCCTTTCATCTCGCTGAAAAGCTGGGAGAAAAGCTAGGCGCTGAACTTCTTTTCGCGACGGATCCAGACTCCGATCGCTGTGCCCTGGAAGTTCGAAATCAAGAGGGGTCTTATGTTTTTCTCAATGGCAATCAAATTGGCGCCCTTCTTGGCCATTACATTTTAAGCCAGCTCTCGGCGCAAGGAAAACTTCCTCCCCATCCGGCTGTCATTAAGTCCATTGTCACCGGCGATATGCTCCTGGCGGAAGCGCAGGAGTTTGGGGCAAAGGGTTTTGAAGTGCTTACGGGCTTTAAAAATATTGCCGGATTGGTTAATCGCTGGGATAAGACAGGAGAATATTCCTACGTCTATGGCTTTGAAGAATCGATTGGCTATAACGCGTCCACCTTTGTTCGTGATAAAGATGCCGTTTCATCGGCCATGCTCATTATGGAAATGGCGGCCTTTTATAAGAAAAAAGGAATGAGCCTTCTGGATGCCTTGGAAGCCCTTTACCAGCATTATGGCAGCTATTCTGAAAAACTCTTTTCATTTGTCTTAGAGGGCCAGGAAGGAAAAGAGCGAATCGGGCGGATCATGGAGGCCTTCCGAAAGAATCCAATTGAACAAATTCAAGAAAAACGCCTTCTTAAAGCGATTGATTACGAACAGGAAGAAACCGGTCTTCCTCGCTCGAACGTGCTAAAGTACCAGTACGAGGGCGACTTCTGGTTTGCAGTTCGCCCCTCAGGGACTGAGCCGAAGATTAAGCTTTATCTTTATGCCAGAGGAGCCAATAAAAAAGAAAGTCAGGAAAAATTATTGGCCATGGAAAAAGCGGCAAAGAAAAGAATGGAATCGGTCAATTAATATTTTTCAAGGAGCAAGAAGGGCATAGGGAGGAATAGGTCATGGAGGCGTTTTTTGATCGTTTAGAGAGCATATTATTTTCTAATTTATTTGGGTCGGTGAATCTCTATGATATTTTATCCACCCTTTTAAAGTTTATTTTTGTGCTCATTGTCCTGTCTTATATTGGCCGGATCGTAAAGATGATCTACCTTGACATCTCCTCCGCTTCTTATAAAGAGCCGGACGATGTCGCTTATTTCAAACTCCTAAATGATCCCGGCCGCTACGATTTTCCCATTCGGAACGAATACTATCTGGCGGACAATACCACGATTGGACGAGCGGATGATAATTTCATTGTCCTCAAAGATCCGAGAATGAGCAAGCACCAGGCTATTATTGTCCATCAGGATGGCCATTACTTTATTGATGACCGGGGCTCCACCAATCCGACCATGATTAACGATCAGCCTGTCCAGGGACCTACGGAACTCTTATCCCATGACATCGTCACCCTGGGCGACATCGATTTTGCTTTTATTAACGGAGCGGAAAATGAATAAAAAAGACGTCGAATTTCTTAATCAAATCAAAGACCCCGGGCCAAGTCTCTGGCTTTTGACTCTCTTTCAGGTCCTCGCCTTATCTTTGGTATTCGCTTTTCATATTCAGGATTTAAACATCAGTTCCCTGGTTTTTGGACTTGGCCTGATCATCATGACAACGCTTTCGATTGCTTTGATTCGAAAGTCTTCCGAGGGAGATCCCTACTTTCTTATGATCGTTAATATGATTTTTTCAATCGGGGTCATTATGATTTATCGAATTCGTCCGAGCCTGGGGGAAAAGCAGCTCCTCTTTTATCTTATTGGAATCGTCCTTTATTTTGCCGGCTACCTTTTTTTATTAAAAACCCATGCTCGCTGGGAGGGCCGTTTCCTCTTCTTTTTTCTTTTGACCCTGGCTTTTTTCCTGGTCACCCTTCTTTTTGGCGTAAGCTACCATGGCGCCAAAAACTGGATCCGTTTTGGGGATCTTTTTCAAATTCAGCTGACGGAATTTGCCAAGCTCACCTATGTTTATATGATCGCTTCCTGGTTCCAGCACTATGAAGATTATCAGGAAACGACCCTGAAAAAATGGTCCCTAACCCTGGCGGTTTTTTTCTTTATCGGCCTCTTTTTTATTCAGCATGAATTGGGGACCGCCGTCGTCTTTTTTGCTGTCTTGATCATCTGCCAATTTGCCTTTGAAAAAAACCGGATGATTCCCTATATGAACCTCATTTTAGCAGGGGGAGGCCTTTTTTTCGCCTACCAGATTTTCCCCTATATCCAGACCCGGGTCAGCGTCTGGCTAAACCCCTGGTCCGATTATAATGTGAAGGGCTATCAAATTATTCAGGCCGAATTTGCCCTGGCTGAAGGTTCTTTTTTTGGGACGGGTATCGGGCAAGGCCAGCCGGGATCGGTTCCCCTTGGCTTTTCCGATTTTATTTTCGCTACGGTCGTGGAAGAGATGGGCGCGTTTATGGGGATTTGTTTGATTTTCTTATTTATTATTTTTACATACAGGGGGATTAAAACGACCTTTCGGCAGGAGCGGGATTTTTATTCCGCTTTAGCCCTTTCCGTGGTTGCGATATTTGCCAGCCAATCCTTGATTATTTTTGCCGGAACCCTTCGAATGATTCCTTTTACGGGCATCACCATTCCTTTTCTCACCTATGGAGGATCTTCGTTATTATCCAGCTTTTTACTGCTTTCCATCCTCCAAGTCGCTTCGGAGAGGGGGGCTTTTCCAGAAAGCCCGAAAAAAGAGAGGAGAAAGGCGCTTCCCCATCAAAAGGAGGTCAATCAATGAGAAGGTCAAAAGGTTCTTTGCTCACGATTCTAACCGTCCTCGTTGGCCTTTTTTTGTTGGTGGCCCTGGATTTGACCTATTTTGAGTTTTTTAAGGCGGACAAGCTTCGCAATCACCCCCAGAATATGAGAAACTGGGTGGACGAAAGCCTTTTTGGCCGGGGACGATTCCTGGACCGAAATGGCTTTGCCATTGTTATCCGCGAAAAAAAAGAAGACGGAAGTTTTACCCGATATTCCAATAGCCCCCGAATGTATGCCCATATCATCGGTTACAACTCAAAAATTTATGGAAAAACGGGATTGGAAAAGACCCTAAATAATGACCTGTTAAATCTTTCCAATGATAATCCGATCGCGGCGCTAAGGGGACAGGTTCTTCAGGAAGGGGTCGGAAACGATATCATGCTGACCATTGATCAGAATCTTCAGTATCAAGCCTATCTCGCGATGGCGGATCACAAAGGCGCCTGCATTGCCATGAATCCAAAGACCGGGGAAATCTACTGTGATATTTCCACGCCTTCTTTTGACACCAATCATTTGGAAGAAAACTGGGACCAGCTGACCCAATCAGAAGATGCCGTTCTCTTTAACCGGGCGCATTTGGGTCTTTATCCGCCCGGTTCGACAATGAAGGCGATCTCAGCGATTTCGGTCCTGGAAGCGGGTCAGGAAACAACGCTGGAGGATCGGGGAATGACGGAGATCAATGGATATAAAATTCATAATTATGAAGATAATGCCTATGGAAGATTGGATATGCGAGGAGCCTTGGTTCACTCCTCGAACGTTTATTTCGCAGAAGTCTCTCAAAAGGTCAGCCCGGATATTTTCCATAAAACCGTAAATTCATTTTACTTTAATCGGCAAATTCCTTTTGATATGGGCACGGCCATCTCTCGGGCCCATTTCGCGCCGGGGATGGACAAGACCCTTCTCGCAGCCAACGCGTTCGGTCAGGGGAAGATACTCGCGACCCCATTAAATATGTTAATGGCCTATAGCGCCATTGGAAACGGGGGAAAAATGATGAAGCCTTATTTGGTAAAAAGTGTTCTTTCTCCTCAGGGAACCCCAGTCCGAAGCCAAAGCCCCGTTCAACTTTCCGCGATCAATCCGGACTATGCCAAAATCGTATCTGATTATCTTCATTCTGCCGCACGCGAAAACGGAGTGGAAAATCGAACGGGGGGCATCAGCGTTGCCGGAAAATCTGGGACTGCGGAGGTTCAGGGGAAAAAAACCACGGACGCTTGGTACATCTGCTACGGACCAGCGAAGGATCCGGACTTCGCGATTTGTGTTCTTCTGGAGGAGGATGGAGGAACCGGCATGGACCATGCAATGCCCATCGCCGCTTCGCTCATGAATTTTTGGTTCTCCAACCATCAATAAGGACCCTTTAAAGGTCCTTTGAGATCGCCCATTTCTAATACTTGGACCAGGTCTTTGGACTAAAGATCATGATGACCGGCCAAATTTCTAAACGCCCGGCGATCATGGCCAGGGAAAGAATGATTTTGGAAAGAGGAGAAAAGCCGGCAAAAGATTCCACAGGGCAAAGACCAGGGCCAACATTACTTAAAACGGAAACGGAAGAAAAAAGGGCCTGTTCAAGACTTGCCCCTTCCCAGGCGATCATCAGGAAAAGAATGATCAAAATCAGACCATGGGCGACGCCATATCCCTGGAGGACCCTTCTTTTTTTGTCCCCGATAGGATGACCATTAAATCGGGCAACATAAATTCGGCTTGGCTTGCGCTGAACGATCAGCTCATGATAAGCCAGTTTGATTTTCATGCCGATGCGACAGACCTTAAAACCGCTGGCAAGGGATCCGGAAGATCCGCCCATGAACATCAGCAGAAGCAGGATGGCCTGGGCAAAAGTTGGCCAAGACTGGAATAGGGATGTGCTTGAACCGGTGGTAGAAACCATCGAAAAGATGGCGAAGGAGGAATCAGTTATTTGCTCTCCCAGAGAAGCAGCCAAAGGGTAGGATCCGCCATTTTTTTTCATCATCAGTATGAGTGCGGCGAAAGAGAGGATCACAGCGCCCAATAGCCAGCGAAGCTCCTCATCTTGAATCGCGTTTTTTTCCCGTCTGACAAAAAATCGGTAGTAAAGCTGAAAATTAATGGAGAACAAGATCATAAAAAAGATCAGGATCCAGCGAAGGAACATCGAGCCAAACACGACTTCTCTTGACCTGCTGGTGGAAAAAGTCCCCGTTCCCGTGGTGGCAAAAGTCTGACATAAGGCATCAAATACAGGCATTTTCCTCAGCAAGATCAGAAATAGAGCCAGGCTGAAAAGAAAATAAATGGTGTAAATAAACGAAGACGAATGAAAAGCTATTTTTAGCCATTCCTTTATTTTTGATTCTCCTCCATCGGCAGGAGAAGAATCAAATGACACGGGAAAGAGTCGGGGAATTTGGGAAAGGGTAAAAATCAGGACCCCCAACCCCCCAATCCATTGACAAAAGGACCGCCAGAAAAGAATCGAGCGGGCCAGCTCTTCGGTTTCTTCAACCGAAGAAAAACCGGTTCCGGTAAGGGCTGAGGCAACTTCAAAGAAGCTGTCGACAAAGCTCGGATAGGCTTTGCTGATCAGCAGGGGCAAAGAACCCAGGAGGGAAAAAATCAGCCAGAGGAGGGCAGAGAGGACCATTGCTTCCTGGATAGCCATCCTCTTGCTGGTCGGCTTTTTTCGGGTTAAGAAAAGGCCTGGAATCAAGGAAAGGAAAAAAGCGGTCAAAAAGCCAAAGCGGTTTACCGCCGGCTCGGCATAGAAGAGGCAGAGTAAAAACGGAAAGAGCAAAAGGCCGGAAAAAATTTGCAGGGCGCGTCCAAAGAGGTAGCGAAGATAAGAATAATTCATGGCATTCTCATTTCTTTAACAGATCATTTAAATCTTTGGCGGCAGCCGCTTTGGTGACCACTAAAACATGGTCCCCATCCTGAATCGAATCATAGCCGGTAGGAAAGATGACTTCTCCCTGTCGGATAATCAGTGCGATCAAAACCTCATCTTGAAAGCCAACATCCATCAGAGGAAAATTCAAGCCGATAAAGCTTTCATTGGCCTGAAATTGCATCACTTCAACCTGTTTGTCATTCATTCGGTAGAGGGCTTCCATCTTGTTGGATGAGGATTTCGCATTCTCAATGGAGCGAACAATGCGCAAAATCGCCGTAGCACCCTGCGTAGTCGGGGTCGCAATGGTCTGGATCCCCACTTCAAGGGCCAGGGGGATCAGCGCCGTTCGGTTGATTTTCGTAATGGTCCTTTTCACGCCTCGTTTGCTGGCAAACATGGAAAGAATAATATTTTCCTCATCAATGCCGGTCAAAGAAACGATTCCTTCATACTGATCGATGTTCTCTTGAATGAGGAGATCATGATCGGTTCCATCTCCGTAGATAATTTCGCAGTTGGAAAATTCGTTAGCCAGGTAATGAGCGGAATCCAAATTATTTTCAATCACTTTAATTTTTTTAGAGGAATTTTCAAGCATCGACAAAAGGTAACGGCAGGTTCTTCCCCCTCCGATAATCATGACGGATCCAATCCGATCAGGAGCGCCCATGCGATTATAAAGGCTTCTCATCTCCTCCCATTGACCCGTCACGTAGAAATGCTGGTCAGCGCGGAGGATCGTTTCGCCCGAGGGGATTTTTGAACCATTTTCATCCTGGATGCTGCAAATCAAAAGCCCCGGGAACTGCTTACGAAATTCCATCATGGAGATGCCGTCCAAAAGAGAATCTTTGATGACAGAAAGCTCAACCATGTTAACCCGGCCTTCTTCAAAAGGTTCAATGCTATATGCTGCAGGAAATTGCAGAACTCGGTAGATTTCACGGGCTGCTTCACGTTCAGGATTAATCATCCAGGAAACGCCAAGCCCCTGATAGGCAAAATTCATATTTTGGGCATATTCCGGTGTTCGAACACGGGCAATGGTATGGGCGGCCCCCATTTTTTTGGCAACGACACAGGCAACGATATTGGTTTCATCCTCATCCGTAACGGAAATAAACATATCGCAGGCGCTGACATTTGCCTTTTTTTGAATATCAGGAAAAGATCCGTTGCCTAAAATGCCCGAAATTTTATAACTGTCATAGATGCCATCCAAAAGAAAAGAGTCTTGTTCAATAAGGATCAGTTCATGGCCTTCTTTTGACAAAGACGCGCATAATTCCTGACCCATTTTTCCAGCGCCGACAATGATAATGAACAAAAATAACCTCCTCGCAATGCCTTTTTTTCCTTCTCGATCGTTTTTCCTCATCCATCGAAAAGGCTTAATTTAAACGGATTTATAAGAATTTTTCTTTTAAGTTATACCAGTACCAATTGGGGTTAAAAGCAACTCGAGAAATCGCTCTTCCCGGCTGGGTAAAGATGACTTTTTTTAACCCATGAAAAACGCGAAGTCTTCCATCAAAAGCCAGCTCAAGCTTTTCAGTATCCATAGAACCAAAAGAAACGGTGCATACCGATCCGGACGGGACGACTAATGAAGCCGGCAGGCAATTATAGGATTTAGAATGCAAGGGAGAAATCGGGGTAATTTGGAAGCCCTGCAGGGTTTGATAGAGGATGGATCCGCCCGCGGAGAGATTATAAGCGGTTGAACCCGATGGAGTAGAGATCATTAGCCCGTCACCGGATTGATTAATCAAAGGAACCCCATCAATGGAGACATCAAATCTTCCCACCCCTTCATTACTTGACTTTAAAGCAAATTCATTGACACACCACAGTTCGTAGGTCCAGGAAGAGGTGACAATCGTTGCTTTGATCAGATTTAATTCGTCAATATAATAATCACCGCTAAAAAGTTTTTTTAGGTTTGTCCCCATCGATTCGGCATCCGATTCCTGAAAAAAACCCAGGTGTCCGGTATTAATGCCCACAAAAGGAATTTTGGAAAAATCACTTTCATGAGCCGCTCGAAGGAAGGTACCATCCCCCCCAATGACAACATTATAAAGGGCATCTTGTTGGAAAATCCGATTGATCTTACAGTTTTTATCTTTCAAAAAATCCTGAAGCTGTTTTTGCAGGACAATGGACTGGGGCACCGGTTTGGTAAATAAATTGACAGAATCCATCCGCCTTCTCCTATTTACAAATCGCCTGATCAGATGGGTTCAAAAGATTGAACCTCATTTTTGATCGAGAGTTTGTAATCTTTGAATACGAAGTGACAAAATCGTTGTACACATCTATTATAACCTTTTCCTTCTAAAATTCGAATCAGGGAACAGAGAACACGCGCCCCTTAAAAAGGAGAAAATCATGTGCTATAATAAAGACGTCCTCGATTTTGACCCGAAAGTTAAACCTACGCCGCTTATAAGGGATTGCGAAGTTCATTCCCAAAGGAAAAGCCTCCTTCGAGTGGAATTCCAGAGGTTGTGACAGCGAACCCACCTTCACATATAGAAGGTATTAAAGGAGTAGGGTCTCGGGGATCAACATTCATTTGTTGTGCTCCCGTTCGAAAGAGCGGGGGCTTTTTTTTTGCGTTGGGATTCGCAAGCCTGTATAATAATAAACAAGAAAGTGAAGCTTGTGAGCGAAATGTCTTTTTGGGGTATATTCACTCTGAGAAGCCAGAGATCAAAAGCGATCAAATATCTTTATCTTGAATACAAGGAGGAAAATAATGGGGATCATTGATTACATTGAAGCGAAAAATCAGGAACGAATTCGGCGCGCATACTATGAGGATGCGAAAAAAATCACCTTTGGCGCGATAATTGGCCTTGCGATTGGTGCGGCGACAGGAATTCTTTATGCGCCAAAATCGGGTGAAGAAACACGCCAGGACTTAGCCGATAAGGTTCAAAACGCGTCTGAGGAAGTGATGGATCGGGCCAATGAAGTGGCGATCAATGCCAAAAATGCGTATAAAACAAAAGTCGAATCCAAACTCACCTCAATTCGTCCAGCCATTGAAGCCGGGATGGATGCGGCTCAGGAAGCCTTTGCGTGCGAAAAAGAAGCCAATGTTGATCGCGTTTATGATCACTTCACCGATGAGGACTGGGAAGCAGCGGAACATTTTGAAGAGAAAAAAGAAAAAGTCAAAGACGCGGCCCAGGAGGTCAAGGAAGATCTTAAGGAGACCGGAGAGGACATTAAAGAAGGCGTAAAGAACATAAAAAATGACGTCAAAAACGATGCTAAGGAAATGGGAAAAGACATCAAAGATGACGCCAAAGACCTGGGAGATGATGTCAAAAAGACGAAAGATAAAGCATTCAAGTAAGCCAATTTTTTTGTCAGTCAATCGTTCATGAACGGAGGTTGGATTTGCAGACAAATGATTTCGTTTTCACTGTTTCTCTGACGGGGCTTCTTTTAGGCATTTTGATTATTGCGGCCATTGTTGCCATCGTTTTGCTGATTAAGGTTCTAAGCAAGGTTTCAAAGACAATGGATGTCGTTTCCGATTTGGTGGATCATAATAAAGAAGAATTAGACCTGGTTTTTAAAACGATTCCTCAGGTAACGGGTAAAGTCGATAAGACCCTGGACCAGGCGAATCAAATTTTAGACCATTCTTCTGACGAGATCACCGAGTCTATCGCCAGTTTAAAAAGCACTTTGGTCAATGCCTCTCGTCTCTCAGAGGATGCAGTCGATACTGTTGAATATCTCTCTCGAACCGCTATTGATGCTGCGGATACCTTAACAGGCGGGGTAGCACAAACGCATTCTACCTTGAGTTATGTGAAGGAAATTGCAAAAATTGTTCGAGATATTGTGAAATAAAACACAGTTACTTGATTAAAAATAACGAGGCCTTCCGCCTCGTTATTTTTTTGCTCTTACTTTCGATGATTTCTAATTTTGATTTTGACTTCATTTTATTTTTTCTCGTTCATGGGGAAAACGATCAGTTCAGGAAAAAAGGTGTAATTTTCGTAATTTATCGGCTGTGCAGGGAAGCGTTTTTTGTGATAAAATTTACCTGATCGTCAATTAAAATCTGAATAGAATGAGGTGATAATATGGGCCAGCCGACAATTAAAGATGTTGCGAAATTGGCCGGCGTCTCGATTTCCACGGTTTCCCGAGTCATGAACAAGTCGAAGCCCGTAAGTCCTGAGGCCGAAAGAAAAGTGGTCGATGCCATTAATAAGCTTGGATTTAAGCCAAACGAGCTTGCCCGAAGCTTGGTTATGAAAAAAACGAACTCGATTGGGATTTTAGTCAAAGACATCGGCATCGATTATATGGCGGAAATGGTCCGAGGAGCAGAGGAAATTGGAAGAATGTATAATTATGATATTTTGCTTTCCTCGACCTATGGCAATTTGGAATTGGAAAAAAAGGCGGTCGACTTCCTCTTTCGCAAGCAAGTGGAAGGGCTGATTCTCTTAGCTGAAAACATTGAGCCGGAGATCATCGTCAAAATCCGGGAATATAAGCTTCCTTATGTTCTTTTGGATAAATTTTATAAGGCAAATGATTATCACACGGTCTCGGTCAATTATGAGGAAGCGATGTCAGATTTAACGGAATATGTCATCTCATTAAATCACAAAAAGATTATTTACCTTCGCACTGACCGAGATTATGACATTTGTAAAGAGAAGATATTGGGATATCAAAAGGCAATGCAAAAGCACCAGCTGACGCCCATCGAGGTATCAGGCGGCAAAGAAGGTGAAGAGGCGGGCTACCGGTGTGCGGAAAAAATAGAAGAAGAACTGGGCGCTTTGAGTAAAGCGGCAGATGCCTATATTTGCGAAAACAATCACATTGCTCTTTCTTTTATGAATTACTGCTACGAACAAGGAATTCCGATTCCCGATCAAGTTCAGCTCGCCGGTTTTGGAAATATTAAATTTGCCCGGGACATCCTTCCTCATCTTACGATTCTGGCTGAGCCCTATTATGATATTGGCGCCGTCGCCATGAGAGTCCTGACAAAGGAGTTGCAAAACGGAGAAAAACTGACCGAATCAATCGATTTGCCAACCCAAATTTATGAAGGAGATACGATCCGCAAACGAGATTATTCCTTGAAATGATCCGATTATGATGATTTAGCCTTGTCGTGACTTGTGTAACACTGGCTGTTATAAGGAGGAAAGAATGGCTGAAAAAAAAGTTGTTATTAAGAATGATACCGGTTTGCATGCCCGTCCGGCCGCCGCGCTGGTTCAGTTTGTAAAAAATTTTCCCGGGGATGTCGAGCTGATCAAGGACGGGAAAATAGCAAACGCGAAAAGCATCTTTAACGTCATGAGTCTTGGCGTTGCCAAGGGGACGGAAATTACCGTTCGTGTAAGCGGTGATCATGCGCAGGAAGATGTCTGCAAGGTCGTTGAATTTATTGAAAATCTGTCTGAATAAACATCTTAATTCAAGGGGAGGAAAAGGATGGTAAAAAAATTAATCGGCAAGACCGCATCCGCCGGCATTGCCATGGGTCCAGCCAGACTTTTCGTCAAAAAGGAGCTAAACCTTGTTCGTCGGGTCATCTCTGAAAAAGAATCGCCAAAAGAAATTCAAAAACTCCAGTGGGCGATTCAGGACTACGAAAGGGTTTTAAAGAATTTAGTCCCTCTTAATGAAACAGAAAAATCGATCTTCGAAATGCATGTCGAGCTTTTGAATGATCCTTATTTTTATAAGACGGCAGCCAGTCGAATCGAGAAAAATAGGGTTGATGCAATTTGGGCGGTTCATGAGACGGTTGAGGAGATGGCTTCCATTATTGATTCCCTGGAAGATACCTATCTTCGCGGACGAGCGGAGGATTATCGGGATATTGAGCTGAATGTGATCAGTCACTTAGTGGGCTATCATCCGGATTCCATGAAGAATTTAGAAGAAGATGTGATTATTGTCACCAAAGGGCTGACGCCCTCTGATTTTACCCTTATTCATCCGGATCATTTTAAAGGTTTTGTGGATGAGAGCGGATCAAAGTTAAGCCATGTCTCTATCCTTGCCCAAAATATGAATATTCCTGGTCTGGCTTCTGTCAAGGATGCTTTAAATGAAATTCATGACGGGGATTTCCTGATTTTGGATGCGAATAAAGGATTTATTTATGTTAACCCTGAAGAGGAAAAGATTGAAGCCTATCAAAAAGCCCTGAAAAAATCAGACGAAAACAAGCTTTTTTTTGCTCAGATGAAGGATCGGATTCCTGAAACCAAGGACGGAAAAAAAGTTAAAGTTTCAGCCAATGTTGGAAATGATTCCGAAGTGGTCAGAGCAATTCAGGAGGGATGCAACGGAGTAGGACTTTTTCGGACAGAATGTCTTTACCTCAACCACCAGTCTTTTCCCGCGGAGCTTGAGCAATTTACAATTTATAAAAAAGCAGTGGAACGGCTGGAGGGTAAGGAGCTTCTCATTCGCACCTTGGATATTGGCGGTGATAAAGACCTCCCTTATTTCAAGATCCCTCAGGAGAACAATCCCTTTTTGGGTTTACGGGCTCTGAGGATCTGCTTTAAAATACCAGATATTTTTCGCACACAGATTCGTGCAATTCTGAAAGCTTCCTCCTATGGGCGTGTCAAAATCCTTCTTCCGATGGTTGTTTCCATGGATGAGCTGATGGAAGCCAAAAGAAGAATTGAAGAGTGTAAAAAAGAGTTGCGTGCCGAAGGCGTACCATTCGACGAGCACATTCCGGTCGGAATCATGGTGGAAACTCCTGCGGCGATTTTTATGGCCGATGAGCTGGCAAAAGCTTCTGATTTTTTCAGTATTGGCACCAATGACCTCACACAGTATATTTTGGCTGCCGACCGGGGAAATGAGCTTTTAGCCGAACTTTATAATACCTATGATCCTTCCGTGTTAAGAGCAATTGCAAGGACCATTGACGCGGCCCACGCCAATCAGATAGAATGTGGTCTTTGTGGGGCCCTCGCGGCGGACATTCGTTCAACGTATTTGCTGTTAGGGATGGGAATCGATGAATTATCTGTTCCGGCTTCCCGAATCGGGCTAGTAAAAAAAATCATTATGGAAGCCAACTATTCCGAAGCGAAGCAATTTGCGAATGATATCCTGGCTTCATCTTCTCTATCAGAGATTCTTTTGAAGCTAAAACGTTACCGTGAACTGACCGCTGGGAGCCGTTAATGCGAAAGAAAATATTGAAACTTATTAAAATTATCCTGGGAAGCGGTTTAATCGCCTCCTCAGTTTATTTTTTCTTTTTGCCGAACAAAATTGCGAACGGCGGAGTTACCGGCCTCGCACTTTCGATTCACACCCTTTTTCCAATTATTCCTCTGGGGTATATGACTTTAATCGGTTCCCTTATTCTTTTTCTGATTGGCTATCTTATGCTGGGAAAGGAGTTTAGTCTCTATACTCTTTTTGGATCCGTATGCTTTTCAACCTGGCTGATTATTTTAGAGCACGTGTTTCCCAACAACAAGCCTCTGGTGGACGAGTTGATCATCTCGATTATCGCCGGAGCTGGCCTTTCCGCGATGGGCCTGGCAATTGTGTTTCGCCAAGGCGCCTCAACCGGGGGAACGGATATTGTTTCGAAAATTCTCGCAACCTTCTTTCCGATCTCCCTATCCACGGGATTGATGATCGCAGATGGCTTTGTCGTTCTTTTACTGGGACTGGTTATCTCTTACCGGCAGGCAATTTATGAAATTGTTTCCATCTCTTTGACCAGTATTTTGATGGAGTATGTTCTGGCGGGCGTTGACAGGCGCTTTGTCATGAATATTAACACCAGTCAATTTGAGGAGATTAACCAATTTATTTTGAAGGAAATGGGAAGAGGAACAACGATTTATCCGGCGATTGGAGGCTACTCCCAGAAAGAATACCATGTCATTTTGACGATTGTCCTTCCTCGAGAGTATTTGAAAATTAGAAAATTTGTTGCCCAAACGGATCCCAAGGCATTTATCTATGTGTATCGTGCCAGCGAGGTTCTGGGAGAGGGGTTTACTCCGCAGTCGGCTAATACGCCCAAGAGTCCTTTGAGCCGAAAAAAAGACTCTTCCTTAAAAGGAATCAGCCCATCAGAAGAAAATTCGCCCCTGCCTTTAAAGGATTAGGGCTAGGAGAAAAAAGATGAATCTTGGAAAAATGCAAAAGATGAAGGTCAGCCGAATTTCAAAGATCGGGGCGACCCTGGATAATGCGATTCTTCTTCCTAAAAATGAAATCATAGGCTCGATCAAGGAAGGAGATGAGATTGAGGTTTTTCTCTACAAAGATAGTGAAGATCGTCTAATCGCGACGATGAAAACACCGAAGGTTCAGGTAGGAAGCTTTGCACTTTTAAAAGTCGTTGATACGACGAAAATTGGCGCTTTTTTGGACTGGGGCCTTGCCAAAGATCTTTTCTTACCCTTTAAAGAACAGATCCATCCCCTCAAAAAAGGAGACTGGGTTCCCGTCACCTGTTATGTTGACCATTCTGAGCGGCTTGCCGCGACCAGCCGAATTAAAAATCGCTTTCCCAGACCGCGCGGAATAAAAGAGAAC